>CBDUEE010000284.1:0-3262 GCA_965366105.1 uncultured Flavobacterium sp.
TTCCAACAATATACTTTTGAATTTAGGCATCGAAAGCCTGAATGAGATGCAAGAAGTTGCTCAAGACGCGATCTTAAACGATAGTAATGTTTTATTACTATCGCCAACGGGCTCTGGGAAAACCTTGGCTTTTTTGTTGCCAATTCTTGAAATGTTACAGCCAGAAATTCTATCCGTTCAGTGTTTAATTTTGGTTCCTTCGCGTGAATTAGGATTGCAGATTGAACAAGTCTGGAAAAAAATGGGTACTGATTATAAAGTAAATGTTTGTTATGGTGGGCATTCTATCGACACAGAAATTAAGAACTTAAGTAATCCGCCAGCTGTTTTAATAGGAACGCCAGGACGAATTGCGGATCATATTGATCGCGGGACTTTCCGTTTGGATAAAATTCAAACCTTGATTCTCGATGAATTTGATAAATCATTACAATTGGGTTTCCATGAGCAAATGTCATTTATCATTGGAAAACTGACTAAGCTTAATAAACGTGTTCTAGTTTCAGCAACTTCTGATATTGAGATTCCAAGATATACAAGAGTGGTGAATCCAACTATTCTAGACTTTATTCCAGAAAACGAGCAAGAGTCAAATCTTTCCATGAAAATGGTAGTTTCTAAGGATAAAGATAAAATAGGTAGTTTATTCAACTTGATTTGTTCATTAAAATCAGAATCTGCTATTGTTTTTTGTAATCATCGTGATGCTGCAGAACGTATTAGCGACACTTTGAACGAAAAAGGAATTTACGCTACCTACTATCACGGTGGTATGGATCAGGATGAAAGAGAGCGTGCTTTAATTCAGTTCCGTAACGGAAGTGTGAGTTATTTAATCACCACTGATTTAGCGGCTCGTGGACTTGATATTCCCGAGATGAATCACGTAATTCATTATCATTTACCTGCTAAGGAAGATGAATTTACGCATAGAAATGGTAGAACAGCTCGTATGTTAGCTTCTGGAACGGCATATATTGTTGCGCACGAAAGTGAAAAAAAAGCAGATTATCTTGATTACGGAATGCCTGTTTTTAATGTTGAAAATGCAACTTCATTACCAAAACCACCTCAATTTCAAACGATTTACATTAGTGGTGGAAAGAAAAATAAATTGAATAAAATTGATATAGTAGGTTTCTTTTCTCAAAAAGGAAAACTAGAAAAAGGCGATTTAGGATTAATTGAAGTCAAAGATTTTATCTCTTTTGCGGCGGTTAAATTCAATAAAGTGAAAGATCTATTGCACGCGATTAAAGATGAAAAAATGAAGGGTAAAAAATTCAAAATCGAAGTAGCAAGAAAAGTTATTAAGAAAGAAGAGGAATAGATTAGTGATCAGTTTTGAAAAGTGTTCATTCCAATTATTTTGTCATGCTGGAAGCATCCCTATAAAGTTGCTCTACATTGTTGAGACGCTTCCAGCGTGACAACTGTAGTGACTTTGTTGCGGGAAAGGAAAATAAAAAAAACGTTAGTAGTCTAAATTTAGACTGCTAACGTTTTTTTATGCTTACTCAAAAATGATTAATAACTATCAATCACTAAAATTTATGTTTTCTTAACGTATTGCGTAATAATCACAATTGTTTGTCCATCTACTTTTCCTTCAATATATTCAGCGTTTTCATGGTCTAATCGAATGTTACGCACTGCGGTTCCTTGTTTAGCAACCATGCTCGATCCTTTTACTTTCAAATCTTTGATCAGGACAACGGAGTCTCCGTGTTCTAAGATTACGCCATTACTGTCACGATGTATAATTTTGTTTTCGTCATCTTCTCCTTCACCTGTAGCTTGAGCCCAAGCCAAAGTATCTTCATCTAAATACATTTGATCTAGTAATTCTTGCGGCCATCCAGCAGAACGCAAACGGCTTAACATTCTCCAAGCCACAACTTGTACCGGAATTTGTTCGCTCCACATGCTGTCGTTTAAACATCTCCAATGGTTTAAATCTACATTTTCAGGGTTTTCTATTTGATCAACACAAGTGCTACAAGCCATGATACTTTCATCAAGTCCACCTTTTTTTGTTGGCAACACTTCGTACACTTTTAGGTTTTCGGTTGCGCCACAAAGTTCACATTTAGATCCACTGCGTTTGCTTAATTCTCTTTCTATACTCATTATTTGATGTCTTTATATTTTAAGCGAATTTACTGTTTAAAGATTGTCTTCGCAAATTATAGTAGTTTTGATTGTATATATTAATAAGTACTCTTAATATTATTCTGCTGATTATTAAATTAATAGTGTTAGAAAAAAAGAAGACGCTTTCTGTGTGACAAATACACCACTTAAATTTTAAGCTACGACTTTAAAATTATTTAACTCTCACTGCATCTGGGACTAATAATTCATATTGTCCGCCGTTTCTAAGAACGTCTCTAACAATGCTTGAACTGATGTAGGAAGTTTTTGCTGCAGTTAATAAAAACACAGTTTCTATTTTTGCCAAACGTCTATTGGTGTGTGCAATAGCTTTTTCAAATTCAAAATCGGCGGGATTACGCAAGCCACGAAGAATAAAATTAGCTTTGACTTTATGACACAAATCAATGGTTAATCCTTCGTAAGTAATGACTGAAACTTTAGGCTCATCCTTAAATGTTTCTTCGATAAATCGTTTTCTTTCTTCGAGTGAAAACATGTATTTTTTTTCGGCATTAACACCAATAGCAATTACAATTTCGTCAAAAAGGGAAATGGCTCGATTAATTATATCTTCATGTCCTAAGGTAATTGGGTCAAAAGATCCCGGGAATATTGCTTTTCTCATATTGTATTATAGTCTATTGGTAAACTGATTTACGTTAAATTATGATTTACGAATGGTATTTAATGAAGCTACCCATTCTGATTTATTACAAACATCACAGGTAGCCATTCCCGCTTTTTGCTGTATTGTATTTCCGCAAAAAGTGCAAGAATAAAGCCCTTCATTAGGAATAAAGCTGTTTTTTTGATTGAATAAATGGGGCAGAATTGGCAAACCTGATTTTACCTTATCATCTTCATAATAAAAAACACTTATTTCGCCGCTGGTTTCCATAAATGCACTTTTTATTTGTCCTAAGTGTTCAATAGATTTTAATCTGAGTTCCGAGAAAAATTCATCTTGCGCTAAACTTTCTTTTTTGAAAGATGCAATCGAAAATTTTCCTTCCTGAATCAAACACTCTGTTTTTCCTTCTATAAACTCTTCGAATTTCTTGCTTTTTCCGGTAAACCAAGTGACTAATCGATACAAAAGGATAAT
>CBDUEE010000285.1:0-3242 GCA_965366105.1 uncultured Flavobacterium sp.
TACACAAAATTTTTACGATTATTTATCAAGTTTAGTACTTCCAATTGCGCATAACTAGTATATATGTCTGACTATATCAGACTTATCTCCCTATTTTTGGATAGATAAGTCTGATAAACATCAGACTTATTTCATAAGCTAATATATAAATAATTCTTTACAAATCATCAAATGGACTTTTTATTTGTTGAATGCTTTTGGTACTTACATGAGTATAAATTTCAGTAGTCTTGCTACTGTTGTGCCCTAATAATTCTTGAATATACCTTAAATCAGTGCCACTTTCTAATAAATGGGTAGCGTAACTATGTCTCAGCCAATGTAATGTTACGGGTTTCTTGGAATTTGTCTTTTTTAGTGCTTGTTTTAATACGCTTTGCAAACTTTTTTCTGAATAGGAAGTAGTTGGTATATTTCCCTCAAATAAATAGATTTTTGGTTTATACAGGATGTAATAGTCTCGCAACATTTGAAGAATTTTTGGACTCAATGGCACTATTCTGTCTTTTTTACCTTTGGCATTCTTAAGTAAAACTATATTTCGCTTGGAGTCAATATCTAGTGGTTTTAAAGCTAGTAATTCTCCACAACGCAGTCCGCAACTGTATATTAGACACAACATCATTTTGTGTTTGATGTTACTGTGCGCTTCCAGAATTAATTTAACTTCTTCTTTGCTTAAAACATTAGGTAAAACTTTAAAGCGTTTTGGTCGATGAATTTTTTCAATATCAATTTTACTTTCTCGTATGGTGCTGAAGTAGAGTTTAATTGAATTCATAATTTGGTTTTGATACGAAGCAGATAAATTGTTCTTCAAAAGATATTCATTTGTATAAATAATTATATCTTCATTTGTGATGTCTTGAATCGATTTTCTCCGGCAAAATACCAGAAATGATTTCAATGCTTCGGTATACGTTTTTATAGTACTAGGGCTGTACCTTCTAGACGAAAGCCATTGCTTGAATTTATGTAGTTGCTCAATTCCTTCAGGAGACGGAATTGTGTTTTCATATTGTACTATCTTAAAATGTTCTCTGTTCTCGAAAGTGTCTGGAAGATGCCATAGTTTTTTTTGGTCGCTCCATCGTGCATCGTCAAATTCTTTTATTCTTTCTATCAAAGCAGTGTTTTTTTCAAATTCTACTGCAATTCTATTTTCGTTACCGTGCTTTATCAATTTTGCCTTCCAGATCATAATGTGTTGATTTAGTGGTTTAAAGATACTATTTTTTTTGTTAATCATAAGAAGTATCCCTCAATAAGTACTAAGTAGTTGATGTGATGTTACAAGAAGTTTAAAGAAATTAAATTACATAAGGTTTTAAAACTAAACTAACCTAAAAATAAATTAATCATAGTTGTAATTGTAATCTCAAAAACGCTATTCCGATTATTAGTCCTTGGTAAATAAATTTATTGTTTTATATTTCAAGTATATTTCCAGTGGTACCTTATTTTATAAAAGATGCCTTTTCAAGAATACTAATTTTTAGACCAGTAACAATTCTTTAAAAAATTGTTATTATTTATTTTAGACATAGTAAAATTATGATAATCAATATTTTATATAAACAAAAGCTGTAAATAATATCTTGAACATTTGTTGAGCTACTTTTTTGTCGTTTATTTGTAAGTTTGGATCCGCTAATTGTTTTTTTACCATCATTATAGGTAAAATTATTAAAAAGAAAGTATGATAAAATCAAAAATAGTATTAAAGTATTGTTTTCTTTGGATATTATTTAGTTGTTTCATTTCCTGTGGAGCCTATCAATCCTTAAGACACGGCGGGATTCCGAGTCAAAGTGATTACAAACATTTTCAGCTGAGAATAGTTTCTAATGAAGGTCCTATATATAATTTTTATAAAGCGAATAAGGATCACCAATTAGGAGCGAAAATAGGGCTTATCAATAGAGATTTTAATTCTACTAATGTGAGTTTGGATAGTTTTGCAACCTTGCATAAAACCATCACTTTTTTAATTATTCGCAACGATACCATTATCTATAACAAATACAATAAAGGGTATACGGAGAATTCCTTAGTTTCCTCTTTCTCAATGGTCAAACCATTTGTGTCTACACTAATAGGAATTGCAATCGACGAAGGGAAAATAACTAGTGAGAATGATTATATAGTTGATTATCTTCCTGAATTTAGGGATAAAATAGGTTGGGACAAAATCACTATAAAAAATTTATTACAGCATACTTCAGGTATTCGGTTTACGGATAGTAAACTGAGTCCAATATCAGATAATGCTGAGTTTTATTGGGGAGATAATTTAAGAGAACGAATGTTTTCTTTAACACTGGAATGTCCACCTAATACTAAATTTAGATACAGTAGCGAGAATACCTTGCTGCTAGGTTATATTATTGAAAAAGTAAGTGGCGGTACAATCTCTAAATATTTAGAAAATAAAATTTGGAAACCATTAGGAATGGAAGCGCCTGCATCATGGAGTTTAGATCGAAATGATGCTAATGCCATCGAAAAAGCTTTTTGTTGTTTACAGGCAAGAGCCATTGATTTTGCTAAATTGGGAAGACTGTATCTCAATGGCGGAAACTGGAATGGCAAACAAATAGTTTCTAAAAGATGGGTTGAACTTTCAACACATTCTGATCCATCAGGTAACAACAAACATTTTTATAATAATAATTGGGGAATAGGGCCGCTCAAATATGGTAGTTATTTTGCTGTAGGTCTGTTTGGACAATACCTATATATGTATCCCGAAAAGAATATTATTATTGTTCGCTTTGGTGATACTGAAGTCTCCAACCATCCTAATTATTGGCAGGAAATATTCTTGCAAATAATCGACCAAATGTAGTCTAGGAGTAATTTTATAATTGATTTAGACTGCTTTTTTATTTCTATAATTTTTAATAGAAATGGATATTAGTAGCCAAAATGTATCAAAAATTTTGTTTTAAAAATAATTGAAATTTTTTATAGGAGTCCCTTTTCCTTAGAATTAAAAAAGAATTGGTATATACATTTGTACTATAAAATGAATTACAATTAACTTTTAAATTTTAAAAAAATGAAAAAATTATTGATGATTATGGCAATTGTTTTTATTAGTAGTTACGCATTTGCGGGAACGCCGCCAGAGGTTGTGAAAAATGCCTTCGCCAAAAAGTTTCCAACAGCTACAAAAGTGAGTTGGGGACATGAAGGACCAAAGGAATGGGAAGCCGAATTTACATTTGAAGGAAACAAGA
>CBDUEE010000286.1:0-3241 GCA_965366105.1 uncultured Flavobacterium sp.
ATATCCTACTGATATATAAGTTCCATACTGAAAATGATTAAAATCTTTGTTTCCAGTAATAACAATTTTATCTGTACTGTCATAAAAAATAGATCTATCATACAACAAATAACTGAACTTAACTCCTGTATAAATTCTCCAAAACTTATGGCTTTCATAAGTCGATGTACGCCACCTAAACTCAACAGGAACATCAAAAGTAAGTAAGGAAAATTTATTTTTTGTGTATTTTGTATCCGAATCAATTATGGTATAAACCGGTGCTTGAGCCGTTGAAGAAATAGCCATATTTTGATTATTATTAATATAGGAAAAACCAACTCCAGATGCAATAGCTACCGTTCTAGTCTTATTAATTGGCATATCTCTTAAAAAACCTCCTGAAAATCCCGAAGAAAATTTGCTTTGTGTCAAACCTGATGGCTTATCAATAAATGTATTATAGGTTAGGGCAAAATAAAACTGATCCTCTCGATATAAAGAATCTACTTTTATTTCTGGAACAACCTCAGCAGCTGTATTTTCTTGTGCAAAGACAGAAAAAAAAGAGAGAAAAAGAAAACAACTTAGAAATAACCGCATACTGTTTTAGTTTTAAAAAAAAAATCATCCTATTTGAATTTCTTCATAAGAATACAAATATAAGATATTGGAGTTTTCAAATGGTTTTAAAAGTTGAATTTTAAATTTAAGGATCGTAAAGCATTGGTTTTAAAACGACACTTTGCTAGATTTGGTATTTAAAAAAGTATAATAGTGAAGAGAGAAGTAACATGAGAGCCATTTGTGAAGAAATTTGGATGTATTTTGGTCAGTTTAAAACTCAAAATCACATCCTCAAAGTTGGAAACTTTTCGGAGCGGGAAAAATTAGGCATTATAATTTTGTCAGTTAAACAATTGATTCAATCCGATGATCACATCATAATTGTCTCTCAAACTAAAAAATTTAACACGATTTAAAACAAAAAATGCTTCCCATTTCAGGAAGCATTTTATTTATGCAGAGAGGAAGGGATTCGAACCCTCGATATGTTGCCATATACACGCTTTCCAAGCGTGCGCCTTCAGCCACTCGGCCACCTCTCTATTTCATTACGGTTGCAAAGAACACGAAAAAAAATGAGTTAGAAAAGTAAATTCTAATTATTATATCATTTCGCCTCGTAAAGGAGTTTCAAAAATACTTTTGAAGTCTTTTGACGGTATATCTTGAGTTAATAAATACATCAATTTTGTAATTGCAGCTTCGGTTGTGATGTCTTTTCCAGAAATCACTCCTATTTCTTTCATTCCAGTACTGGTTTCATATTGACCCATACTAACACTTCCAGCAGCACATTGCGTAACATTTACAATATGCAATCCAGCAGCTATCGCTTTTTTCAAAAGATTTAAAAACCAGTCTTCGGTAGGAGCATTTCCTGATCCGTAAGTTTCCAAAATAATCCCTTTAAGACTTGGAATATTTAAAATAGCAGATAATACAGCAGTTGTAATTCCAGGAAACATTTTGACAACGGCTACATTAGTGTCTAAAACCTTATGCACTATAAGTTTACTGTCTTTATTAAAGGGTAAAGATACTTCTGTATTCAGTTTTAAATGTACGCCAGATTCTACTAAATCGGGATAATTAGGTGAGGTAAACGCTTTAAAATGTTCTGCATTTATCTTTGTAGTTCTATTGCCTCGGTATAATTTATATTCAAAATAAAGACAGACTTCACTAATAACCGGTTTGTCGTCTTTTCTTAAGGAGGCAATTTGAATTGCCGTTATTAGATTTTCTTTAGCATCTGTACGCAAATCACCAATAGGCAATTGCGAACCCGTAAAAATCACTGGTTTTGCCAAATTCTCTAGCATAAAACTGAGTGCCGATGCCGAATAAGACATTGTATCGGAACCATGAAGGACTACAAAGCCATCAAATGAACTGTAATTATCCTCAATTATAGTTGCTATTTTTGCCCATTCCTTAGGATTCATATTCGAGGAATCAATAGGATGTTTAAAAGAAAGTGTTTCTATCTCACAATCCAATTGTTTCAATTCTGGTATGCGTTGCAATAATTTACTAAAATTAAAGGCTTTTAATGCTCCAGTTTCAAAATCTTTCCTCATACCAATTGTTCCACCGGTGTAGATTAAAAGTATTTTGGATTTATACAACATCGTGGTATTTCAATTTATTCACAACTGGATTAGCATACATCGCTAAAAAACCATCTAAAGCAACTGGATTATCATGATCAATTCGCATTTCTAAGCGACGCTCGAATAATGATTTTTCATTCTCCGTATATAAATGAGAATGACGATCTGTTTTATTTACTATGTCGTAAGCGATAAAATTAGTAGGCCACAACTTATAGTTGCCCAATATGGCATCATCTATGACTTGCGCCAAAGTGACTATTTGTTTATTTGAACTTTCACCGATAGCTTTTATTTCTTCAATTTCCTGATCTAAAACGGTACCAATGTGAATGTGAATTCTTTTCTTTTGTCCAAGAGCACCACTTAAAATGGTCATAAAGTCCTCATTTTTTTCCTTAACATATACTTCATTATTGGCTTCTGCCATTAACTGAGGCATTTTCAAAGCATCTGTAGGATCGTACTCATAAGAAATAGAAACAGGCACTATCTTGATTTTCTTGAAATAATCCATCAAATTCTTTTCATCGGAACCCATTCCAAGCATTTTCAAAACACCCGGATTAGTTTCATCATTTCCATCTTTTGTTCTTCCTTCGCGTTGGGCAATCCAAACGGAACGATTTTCATAAAGCAATAAATGCCCAATATATTCCGACAAAAGCTTTGAACTTTGCAGCATCTCTCTTGGCGTTAAGCCTCGTTGCACTAGAAAATTTCTATTTAGTTTTGCTAATGTATTCAAGAATGACATTTTAACTAAATTATCGCCGATAGCAGATGCGGTCATCACTAGTTTATTCTCAAATAAAGCGGTATTCAACAATGTGGTGTCTAAAAGGATATCGCGATGATTCGAAATAAAAAGATAGGAAGTGTTTGGCTCTAGGTTTTCAAAACCTGAAGTAGTCAGCCCATCAGAGCTTTTTTCCAAAACTCTTTGCACCGATTGGTATATAAAATTACACTGAAAATCACGGATAGAATGCGTTTTTAGAAGTTGTTCTTTCCAAACTTCATCTGCAACATCTGGGAAAGTAAAATTCATCAATGCTTTCATCATCGGATGATTAACAACT
>CBDUEE010000287.1:0-3227 GCA_965366105.1 uncultured Flavobacterium sp.
TATCAGGTATTCTTCCTGCTATTTCAGCATCTAAATTAGATCCTGTAGAAGCTATTAGAACGGGGATGTAATTAGCTTTCCAGAATAAATGAATTATAAAAAAAAAGCTTCCAAAATTTTGGAAGCTTTTTTTGTGCACTGTAAATAATACTACAATGTGATATTATCTTATATCATTGTTTTGAATCAAATCTATATATAAGTTAATATTATCTTTTAAGTTTTTTCTTGGTGTGATAAAGTCTAGAAAACCGTGTTCTAAAAGAAATTCAGCTGTTTGAAAACCTTCTGGTAAATCTTTTCCTGTAGTGTCTCTTACAACTCTTGGACCTGCGAATCCTATTAAAGCTCCTGGTTCAGAAATATTAATATCTCCCAACATCGCGTACGATGCAGTAGTTCCTCCTGTTGTAGGATCTGTACACAGAGATATATAAGGAAGTTTGGCATCAGCAAGTTGCGCCAGTTTTACAGATGTTTTTGCTAATTGCATTAAGGAATAAGCAGCTTCCATCATACGGGCTCCACCTGATTTAGAAATCATTACAAAAGGTAATTTGTGTTTGATTGCGTGATCAATTCCTCTCACGATTTTTTCACCTACAACCGCACCCATAGATCCGCCGATGAAAGCAAAATCCATACAGCAAATCACCAATTCTTTCCCTTTAGATTTACCAACTCCAGTGCGTACTGCATCCTTGAGTTTAGTCTTTTCCATCACATCTTTTAAACGATCTGAATATTTTTTGGTGTCAACAAAATGCAAAGGGTCCTTAGAAGTCATGCTTTTGTCTAATTCAACAAATTCATTGTTATCAAATAAAATTTGAAAATATTCAGCACTTCCAATTCTAACGTGAAAACCGTCCTCTGGACTTACAAATAAGTTACGAGCAAGTTCATCGGCATCAATAATTTTCCCAGTTGGAGATTTATACCAAAGGCCTTTTGGAATATCCATTTTGTCTTCAGTAGCAGTCGTAATCCCTTTTTCTTTTCTTTTAAACCAAGCCATTTTTCTAGTGTTCAGTGTTCAGTAATCAAATATTGAGTGTTCAGTTTTTAGTATCTAGTAATCAGTTTTGCTAACTGAACACTAAAAACTGGACACTGAATACTATTTTTAAAGTGTATTCACATTGTTCAAGTCAGCAAATGCTTGCTCAAGCCTTGTGTTGAAAGTAACTTCGCTTTCACGTAGCCATTTTCTTGGATCATAATATTTTTTGTTTGGAGCATCAGCACCATCTGGATTTCCAATTTGTGTTTTTAAATAATCAATATTTTTTACCATATAATCACGAATACCTTCTGTAAACGCAAATTGCAAATCTGTATCGATATTCATTTTGATTACACCATAGCTAATGCCTTCTCTAATCTCCTCCAAGGTAGAACCTGATCCACCATGAAAAACAAAATCTACTGGATTATTTCCGGTATTGAATTTGTTTTGTACAAAATCCTGAGAATTTTTTAAGATTTTTGGAGTCAATTTAACATTTCCAGGTTTGTAGACTCCATGTACGTTTCCAAATGCTGCTGCAATTGTAAATCTTGGACTTATTTTAGAAAGTTCTTCGTAAGCGTAAGCAACTTCTTCTGGTTGTGTGTATAATTTTGAGCTATCAACATCTGAGTTGTCAACACCATCTTCCTCGCCACCAGTAATACCTAGCTCGATTTCTAGTGTCATTCCCATTTTGCTCATTCGTTCTAAATAGCCTTTACAGATTTCTATGTTTTCTTCGATTGGCTCTTCTGATAAATCAATCATGTGAGAAGAGTACAAAGGTTTTCCAGTTTTAGCAAAATGCACTTCCGAAGCATCTAATAATCCATCAATCCAAGGCAATAGTTTTTTTGCACAATGGTCAGTATGTAATATTACGGTTGCTCCATAAGCTTCTGCCAAAGTATGAATATGTAATGCACCAGCAATACCACCAGCAATTGCTGCTTTTTCACCTGCATTAGAAAGTCCTTTACCAGCGTTAAATTGTGCTCCTCCATTAGAGAATTGAATGATAACAGGAGCGTTTAGTTTTGCTGCAGTTTCAAGAACAGCGTTAATTGTATTTGAACCAGTAACGTTTACCGCAGGTAGTGCAAAACCTTTTTCTTTCGCATAATTAAAAATTTCCTGTACTTGATCTCCTGTAGCTACGCCTGGTTTGATGTTGTGTGCCATTGTGTGTTTTTTAGTTTTTTTATAGTTTTTAGTCCTGCAAAAATAAGAATTAATTAGGATTAGAACGGATAATTTATTCCAAAATTTAAAACAGAGTTTGAAAAGTTATATTCTCTAAACCATCTTCTGTCGATTTCATTGGCTGGATTATAGGTTTTAAATCCTAAATCAAAACGAATTACAAAAAAACTCAAATCATATCTTACTCCAAATCCGGATCCCAATGCAATATCTTTTAAGTCTCCGAAACTTGTAAATGTTGATTTTTTATCTTCCACATTATCCAATACATTCCAGATGTTTCCCGCATCTGCAAAAAGGGCTCCTTTTAAACTTCCAGCAATTTTAAATCGGAATTCACCACTAATGGCAATTTTCATGTTTGCTTCATTAAAATCATCTACAGCGCCACTACTTCCTGGGCCTAATGCATAAGGTTGCCAAGCTCTATTGTCATTAGATCCGCCTGAAAAATAACTTCTTGAGAATGGAATGTAATTGGAATTTCCAAAAGGAATAGCAATTCCAAAAAAGGATCTGAAGGCTATTATTTTTTCTTTGGATAAATCCCAATGTTTGATATAATCAAATTCTGTTTTTATATATTCTGAATATTCTAAATTGAAAATCTCATAATTGTCGTTAGAATTTTTCTTCAGATTTGTAGTTTTCGCAATGGTAGATAAAATTGTTCCTGCAGATTCTATTTTAGTTTTAAAAAGATAAAAATCATTGTCTTTTAAATCTTTTTTGGTAGTTTTAGAAAAGGTAAAATTGGTTGCTAAAATAAAATCATTTTCTGTTAGTCTTAATCTTCGTTCTTCAATGCTTTTTACAGCTTGATAATCAGCGGGCTTTATTGGTTTCAAAAAGCTTGCATTACCTGTAAGGACATCATTTGTAAAGCCAGCTGTTCCTTGGTCAATGAGTAGGTCTTTATTTGTCGCATTGTCATAATAGGTAGAATTTGAATTATATTCTTTACTAATTTGATTTAAAGCATTGTAAGATGAGCTATAAACATTAAAATAAT
>CBDUEE010000288.1:0-3212 GCA_965366105.1 uncultured Flavobacterium sp.
TGTATTTGTTTCTAAATCTATTTTAGATTCAATTTTTATATATCCTTTCTCTGTGAATTTAAAAGCATTGCCGATTATATTTGAGAGTATTTGCTTTAATCGAAAAGGATCGCCAATGATTTTTTGCTGCAGTTTAGCGTCAGTATCAATGATTATTTGCAACGATTTTTGTGCATAAACAGATTGAATACTAGTAGTAAGTTCATTAATGATTTCGGGTAATAAAAATGGAATTTTATCGACTGAGATTTTTCCAGCTTCAATTTGTGTAAAATCTAGTAAGTCCTGAACTAGTTTCGAAATGTAATCAGATGATCCCTTGATGTTATTTGTAAAATACAGTTGTTTTTTATTTAAATCTGAATTTCCAAGTAGTTCCGTATAACCAATAATTGTACTTAAAGGTGTTTTTAAATCATGGCTAACTGTAGAGATAAGTTGCTCTCTGCTAGCTAGTAATTTCTTGGCTTTTAGATTCGCAATTTCTAATTGTTTTTTATAGGACTGTGTTTTAGAAAAATCGTTTAAAATTAAAATTAAAAAAAATAAGGTAAGCAATAATCCGATTATGGCTGCGGTAGTAACAATTTGATTCGTTTTTTTTAAAGATTTCTCTCTTCCTAAATAGCTTGCAGTTGTGTTTAAAATAATTTCTCTTTCTATTATTCCAAACACCTTTCTTAATTGGTTAGAGATTGAAAGCTCATTTTTAAGCAGCTCGTTTTCTTCGATATTTAGTAATCTCTTTTTATTTGCTGTGCCCTTTTTTACCTCATTCAGCAACATTTTTGAAACACTTACTATAGAGTCCGACTCTTTCTTACTTAGAGTGTTGGTGCTGTCTTCAGGGATATTCTGATTGAGATAAGCAACGTATTTTTTGAGTACGTTGCGTTCATATTCTCCCATGGAGGCAGGGTGTTTTACAAAATCTTCCATTTGCAGGTTTCGCATCGAAGACTCCATTTTTGTCAAATCAATGATGGCATTACTAACTGCAATTTCATCTTCAGTTTTGTTTTTTATTGCTTTTAATTGTTGAATATTTTTAGTTTTTTTGGATAATAAAATTTGTACGCTATCCAATAATTTGATTTGGTATTGGGTAGAAACAACTGCTTTTAAGGAATCAATAGCAAGGTTTAGAGCTTTTGTTTTTGCAACATAATTATTAAAATCAATATTTGATTCAGATTGAATAGCGATACGAGCGAAGCTTTCTGTTTCGTATAAATCGGAAAGAATCGAACTAACTTTCAAAATTGAACTATTTTTCTCTGTAAATATTCTTTCGTTTTTAGAAAAACTCTTGTTCTCAGAATATAAAAACCAGCCGACACTCCCAAAAAGAAGTACCAATAGAAGGTAGCTAATAAAAACTTTTAGCGGAATGTAGCTTTTTTTATTGTTCATTTTTTAAAGGTAAAAATTTGAAAAGGCTTAAAAGTTAAAATATTCAGAAAATTGTATCGCTAAAAAAAACCTCACTGATAGGTGAGGTTTTATGTATGTAAAAAAAAATTTACTATAAGGTTTCTTTCAACCATTTGTAAAACTCTTTTTGCCAAACTTGTGCGTTTTGTGGTTTTAATACCCAGTGATTTTCCTCAGGGAAATACAAAAATCTACTTTTTATTCCTCGCAATTGTGCTGCTTGAAAGGCTTCTTGCGATTGTCCAATTGCTACGCGGAAATCTTTTCCTCCTTGTATGATTAAGATAGGCGTATTCCACTTATCTACATGATTAATAGGGTTGAATTCGTTGTATGCTTTTTGAGCAATAGCGTTGTCTTTTTCCCAATAGGCACCGCCAAAATCCCAATTATTAAAAAATACTTCTTCGGTAGTTCCAAACATACTTTGCGTATTAAAAACCCCATCATGAGCAATAAATGTTTTGAAACGGTTGTTGTGAATTCCAGCTAAATAAAATGCAGAATAACCACCATAACTAGCGCCAACGCACCCTAAACGATCTGCATCTACATACTTTTCTTTGGCAACATCATCAATTGCGGCTAGATAATCTTGCATTACTTGTCCGCCCCAGTCTTTACTAATTTGCTCATTCCACTCGACACCATGACCTTGCATTCCGCGACGATTTGGCGCTACAACGACATATCCGTTTGCAGCCATCAACTGAAAATTCCAACGGAAAGAATAGCTTTGTGTTAAGGGAGACTGCGGTCCACCTTGACAATATAAAAGTGTAGGATATTTTTTGGTAGCATCAAAATTAGGAGGAAGGATAACCCAAACTAACATTTTTTTACCATCAGTTGTAGTCACATATCTTCTTTCGGTTTTGCTTAACGCCAAAGAATTGTAAGTACTCGTGTTGACATTAGATAATTGTTTCCAGTTTTTTTTCTTTAAATCATAAGAAAAAATTTCTGCAGCATGATTCATATCTGTTCTAGTTACAATCACGTTATCACCAGAAAAACCAACTATTGCATTCACATCAAAATCACCATTAGTAATTTGACGAACTGTAATTGCAATTTTCGTTACACCAGGAAAGTTAACCTCAAATAATTGTTTTGTTCCGTCGATTGGCGCTACAAAATAGATTTTGGTTCCGTTTTTACTCCACATAAAACTATCTACTGTACCGTCCCAATTGGCAGTTAGATTCATCTTCATGCCTTTAAAACTAACAATTAAATCATTTTTGTCCGCTTCATAACCATCTCTTTTCATTTGCAACCAAGTCAAATTTCCAGTAGGTGAGAATTGTGGCGCCATGTCATAACCTAGATTTCCCTCAGTTCTGTTTGTCGTTTTTCCAGTTTCTAGGTTGTACTCATAAATGTCGGTATTGGTAGAAGTTGCATACTGCGTTCCTGCTTTTTTCTTTGATACATAAAGAATGCTTTTGCCGTCTGGAGACCAAATATAGTCTTCATCGCCACCAAATGGTTTTTGTGGACTATTGAAATTTTCCCCTTTTAGAAGATCAATGCCAATTGCACCTTCCTTATTCTCTTTATAAAAAACATGATTAAATGTTCCATCGTTCCAAGTATCCCAATGACGATAATCTAATCCGTCATAGATTTGAGCATCTGATTTTTGTAAATCGGGATAAAAATCTTTTCCGTGAACTTTGTCTATTTTTACTTCTTCGTTATAAACAATATATTTTCCGTCTGGAGAAATGTTTTTATCTTTTAGAAGTGTTTTTGTTTCCTTTACTTCAGTTGGA
>CBDUEE010000289.1:0-3190 GCA_965366105.1 uncultured Flavobacterium sp.
ATCTTCTGATTTTTCATCCTCTAAAATTTGAAAAATCTCATCAAATGCTTCTCTGCAATGAATAACTATGGGTAATTTATATTTTTTTGCCAATCGAATTTGGCTTCTAAAAGCAATTTGCTGTTCTTCTAAATGCGTTTTATCCCAATACAAATCGATACCAATTTCTCCGATGGCATAGAACTTTCTCTTACACAATTCATTTTCTACGTGCAGTAACTCATTTAGATAATTCTCCTTTACATACGTTGGGTGCAAACCCATCATCAAAAACACATTGTCAGGATAATTTTTTTCTAATTCATACATGCTTGCTGAACAAGTCGAGTCGATAGCTGGAATAAAAAAACGAGAAACACCAACACTAATTGCGCGTTGTATCATTTCATCTCTATCTTGATCAAATTCTTCGCTGTAAAGGTGTGTATGAGTATCTGTTATTATCATAAGATTTCAAAAATATTTAGCTAACAAAATTACAACTATTACCTAAAGATTCCCAATGTAATGCTATTAGTATTTTAAATTTAATGTACTATCATCACCATTTAATTCATAGGAAAAATACTTTAAAAACAATAATTTAATTTAGAATTTGAAAAATCATAAAAGCCTCCTTATTTTGACCCACCAGATATAAACTCACTTTTTAACTAATTAAAAAAGGAATCTAAAACTTCGCGGAAAATTAAAGGAATACATACTTATATTGGAGTTCGCAATACAACGTTAAGTATTCAAAGAAACAAGAAAGAACAATTATTGCTTCCTGTATCTTTGTAAAATACTTTACTAAAAGTCAAAGTCAACCTAAAATTACTATAACAAATCATTACTTAATGAAAAACCTACACGACATCCTCAAAAAGGAAAACTATAAAAAAGTTAAATTTAAGATTACCAAAACCCAACATCTTTTGATAAAGGCAAAAATAAATGGTGTTTTAGGGAATTTCATCTTAGACACCGGAGCCTCAAATAGTTGTGTCGGATTTGAAAGTGTGGATTTCTTTTTATTAGAAGCTAAAAAATCTAAAACAAAAGCTGCTGGAGCTGGAGCAACGGGAATGCTTACCCAGATTGCCACTGGAAACCATTTGCAATTAGGCCAGTGGAAAGACACTTCTTTTGATCTCGTCATATTTGACTTGTCACATGTAAATGAAGCACTAAGCCAGTATAAAGCAAAACCAGTTCACGGTATTATTGGCGCTGATATTTTGATGAAAGGTAAAGCAATTGTAGATTACTACAACCATTGTTTGTATTTGTTGAAATAAAGTAGTGAGTTTTTACCTATATTTGTTAAACCTATTTTTAACAAATATATTACTATGAAAAAAACTCTACTTTGTTTATTTTTTTTATTTACTACTCATTTTTATGCTCAAGTTAGCGACATTGAACACTGTGCAGAACATACTTATTTTGATTTAACGTCACAAAAAACACTCTTGATTGGCAATTTGAATCCTACTGAAACTACTGTTAGTTATCATTTAATTCTTGAGGATGCTCAAAATAATATAAGTGCGATAGCTACTCCTTCTAATTTCAAAAACACAGAAAGATCTAAAACTATTTATGCCCGAATTGATAATAATGGAACTGTAACTACTAATTATTTTAATTTAATTCTAAATACTTCTCTAGCTTCATCAGTAGCTATTACACCTACTTCTTGCAGGAATGAAAATAAAGGGACCATTACTATTACAGCTACTGGTGGAAAAGAACCTTATCTTCATTCTATAGGGAATCTTGCTTATAATTCTAACAACATTTTTACTGATTTAGTTCCTGGAACCTATTCGATAAATACTAAAGATGCATTAGGGTGTACAACTTCATTAAGTGTTACTATAAATTCGTATAGTTATATCAATATTGTTGCATTAACTGTGAGTCCTAGATGTAATGGTGAATCTAATGGCCAAATACATATGCCAATCACAACAGGTGGAAATCCTCCTTACACTTACAAACTTATAAACTATAATAACGGAGAAGTAAACAATTCATTTTATAATAATAATATCTTTTATCAAGTGCCTCCAGGACGTTACATAATAGAGGCTACCGATGCAACCGACTGTAAAAATGACACATTTGTAGAAATGAATGAACCTACTCCCATAGTAGGAATTGTATTAATAGAAAATCAAAGTATAACAATAAATGCAAGTGGTGGCAGCAATTATTACACCTACGCTATTTCACCTAAATTATATTCATTTTCAACTCAAAATACATTTACAAATTTAGAACCTGGAAATTATACTTATATAATTAAAGACTCACAAGAATGTTATTTTGAGTCTACCTTTGCAATTATCACTCCAACACCTGTAGTAAACGGTAAAAACGTAATAAATTTTGATTTTACTTCGGGACAAACTTTAGGAAGTATTGTTGTTGATGGGCAAAATATAAAATGGTACAGTTCTCCAAATTCTTTAACTGGGAAAACGAGTAAAATTAGCGAAACGAATTTACCTTTAACAACCCTATTAGTTGATGGAGTTACCTATTATGCTTCGCAATCTATTAACGGAATCGAAAGTAAAGAGCGCCTTGCCGTAACGGCAAAATTAAGTGGATCATTATCCATTGATGATTTTGTTTTACCAAACTTCAAATTTTATCCTAATCCAGTAAAAAACACATTGTCAGTAAACAATACTGCTGTAATTGATGAAATTGAAATATTCTCTCTTTCAGGAAAATCTGTTTTAGCTAAAAAAATAAAAAATACACATTCTGAAATTGATTTATCAGCTACTTCTCCTGGAGTATATTTCCTTAAAGTGAAGTCGGAAGGAAAAATCAAAACCTTAAAAGTTATAAAAAAATAAAGCATTAAAGTTCAAAACGTTGAACTCAAAAAAAATCCCATTTAACAATTTCTGTCAAATGGGATTTTTACATTATAAATATAATTATTACAATTCGAATGCCTTTTTAGGATTGTTATCCAATAACAATTCCATTGGGTTTTCTAAAGCTTCTTTTACTGCTACTAAGAAACCAACAGACTCACGACCATCAATAATTCTGTGGTCATAAGAAAGTGCTACGTACATCATTGGGTGAATTTCCACTTTACCATTTACAGCAATAGGACGCTCAATAATGTTGTGCATTCCAAGGATTCCTGATTGTGGAGGATTGATAATTGGAGTAGATAACA
>CBDUEE010000290.1:0-3131 GCA_965366105.1 uncultured Flavobacterium sp.
AATCATTCCTTTTTCATAACACTTGTTTTCCTCATCTTCAAAAAAACCGTTACTGTCTATTACTTTTTGATTAGCGTCTTTATCCCAGAATTGAATAATTTTAACTTCAGGAAGTACTTTTTTATTGGATTTGAGATACTCTTTGATGTATTTTGTTTTCCCGTTATCATACCACGCTGTCTTTATTCCGTTAATGCCACCTTTATCTACAGTGTATTGCTCTTTCTTATTCTCATTTTGATAATCTTGAATTCCTTTTCGTTTATTAGCATCGTTTAATTCGCGAGCCATTTCGATATGAATTCGAGTGTTCGAATCAACTTGGCCTTCTACAATTAATGTATTTAGTACTTTTCTCAATTGATGCAAAGCACGCATTGCCATTGGGTTTTTAATGGACGAAGTTAAAGGGCTTCCTAGAATTAATTCACCCGTTTCATTTCCGTTTTCGTCTCTCGCTTTTTGTTTTTTGAATACTTCAATATCGGACGGATGATATAGTTTTTGCAACTGTTTTGTATTGCTGCAAAATACTTCGCCATCTTCATTCTCTCCTCTTAGAAATTCTAATACTTTTTCGTCCAAACGTTTAATTTTTATAAATTCATACGCTTTGAGTTGTTCTATAAAAAGAGGAAATAATTCATTTGAAATAGCTTCTTGCTCTATTGCATCAATTATCTGATTAAACTTAAAAAAAGAAACTAACTTTTTATCTAAATCGTTTCTATAAGTCACTTCCGCCTCCTTAGAATAATATGCGCCGTCAACTTTACATTCTTTGATTAATCCGTTTACAACTTCTAAAAGTCCATTTTCATAGGTATTATTGGCGATAATTACTGCAATTTTATCTTGAATATATTTTCGCTGTTCTGCGTTTTCCCAAATAGATTCATCAACAATACTTTCTATGTTTGCCATAAATACAGCGTGCGAATACAATAATCCTTCTTTTACATAAGGAAGAATCTTGTTTATTGCATTCAAACTCAAACTTCCAAAATCTTTTTTCAACTTAATCTTACTAAATGCTTTGGCATTTTTATAGTCAAAATCTAATTTTTCTTTTGCATATTCATTCAAATAAATATCGGAAGTTGCTACCGATAGTAAATGCCATAAATCTTTATAATCAACTGTTTTAGTAACGTACTCTTTTTTAGCATTAAAAGTTTTGTAGGTGAATGTTTTTGTTTTCCAATCTTCTCCAATGACATTTTTTAAAGAAGCAGAAACAGGACATCCAGAAACCGTATCAGTTGGTTTGTAATTGAACCAATAATGAAAACTTTCTTTTTTAGACGATTTATAGAAACCAAAACTTGCTCCTTTTTCAATCAATTCTTTTGCTAAATCTTCAAAATTGAAATTGTCTTTTTTTCTTAAAAATTTCGGAACTAAACTTAGCTTCTCTTCTTGAGTAAGAAATCGCATTGCTTTTTCAGATTGTGTACCAAATTTTATAGTATTTAGATACGTCCACATTCTGTATTCTTCAAAATCAGGATGAGAAATAGCACAACGAGATTTACTAGTTTCAAAGGAACATTTACCAATTAATCCTTTTTGAGATTTTAATGGTCTTTGAAAAAAAATAGCTCTATATAATTCTTTGGCTAAACCAGAATATTTTTTTTCTGCTAATTTTTCTTCGTCATTAATACCTGTTATTGATTGAGCCTTGCAAATAATTTCAAACTCTTTTAAATAATGTTCTTCTCGAGCGGTATAATGATTTCTGATTTTACCTTTATTATACAAACTATTGAAATATTGTCCTAAAGTTAGGAATCCTCCATCTTTCATAGATTGAGAAATCTCGCCTATTTCTTTTTTGACAGCTCCTAAATCTTCTTTTTTATTTAATCGAGCAATTAACTCTTCTTTACATTTATCAATATCAGTTTCATTCTTTTTTGTTATTGCAACAAGTGAATTATAAAGTGTTTTTAACTTTTTCTCCCCTTCATCTAAATCTTTGTTGAAGACATTATCTTCGTTTATAATTCCTGTATTCAAAAAGTAATCTTTTAATTCAACTAAAATATCTTTAGTAGAACTTAGGTCTTCTACACGAGATTGAATTTCGGGACAATGCTCTTCAAAAATTCCTTCTGCTGATTGGTCTAAACGATTACTCAAAAAACCTCTTCGTTGCGTTATATGATATAAAGCTCTACCTAATTCATATAAAGCCACTTTTTGTTTACTCGCTTTATCTCTAAAAAAGTAAGGATTTACATTTTCTTCATCACTTGTTCGTAACCATTTCAAAAATTCAGGATTAAGTGGATATTGTTTGAAGCCTGATTTTTTCCATTCTTCTATTTCTTCAATAGAAAGTGGACACATTCCGTTTAATGATAACACTTTTAAAGTTTCATATTTTCTTAATTTTCTACGGTATTTAATTTTTCGAGCACTTCTATAACCAGTTCGTTCAGCAGCTCGAGAACTTTCAATACCTTTCTCCGATTTTACTCCTTCCGAAAATATCCTAACTCCTTTATCAACTAAAGAAAAATCATTCCCATCTTTCTCTACAATCGCCCAACCAATACTATTTGTTCCTAAATCTAATCCTAATATTTTTGCCATAATCATGTGTCTCTTTATGATTTTTTAAAGTTAGTAAGAAAATAACTCTTCCTTTTACGGTTTCCCACATTGCAAGCTAACTTTTTTTGAATTACATTTACAACTGATTAAAATTTCTAATCTTTAATCTTATCACAATAAGGCTATATGCCGTAGATGAAAATCTTTAGTCCTGCTTCGGTGGGACTTTTCAATTTATACGAGTTCATAGCCCTGACTGAAATGAAATTCCTTATGCAATAGAATTGTATTTTTTCTTGATCATAAAGAGCAACTGGAAGAAGCTCGTTTATGATGCTAGAAAAAAGTAAGGATATAAATAAGAATGAAATGTAAGGCAGGAAGCAGCTCTTAGAAATAATTATATTTTAAATTATCTATCTATCATTGGGATTAACTGACTTTTAAATCCTACAATTCATATTATTCGTTACTTTTACTTTTCAAACCTTTTTTTATGTCAACCTTATTCCCTTTTTTATTAATTTTTATTATTGCACTAACTTTATGCCTTTTTATAGCAAAACTTA
>CBDUEE010000291.1:0-3108 GCA_965366105.1 uncultured Flavobacterium sp.
TATATCCAGTGTACTATTTATTGAATAAATGGTTAGAAAACTTCGCTTATAGAATTGAAATTTCAGTTTTTCCTTTTATAATAGGATTTGTTGCTTTGCTATTTTTAACGCTAGTTGTAGTGCTATCAAGAGCGTATCAAGCCACAAGAGTCGATGTATTAAAATATTTAAAATACGAATAAAAATGTTAAAAAACTGGATACGAATATTTATATATAATTTAAAGCAAAACAAACTGTTTTCATTTTTGAATGCTTTAGGATTAGCCATAGGAATTGCGGGATTAATCTTTGCTTTACTGTATTGGAATGACGAACAGAGTTATAACGAATGGAATCCCGAAAAAGAAAAAGTTTATCAGGTAATTGTTCAAATTGCAGATGGTACTTTTTCAGCAAATCAACCTGCAATATTAAAAAGTGTTTTAAAAAATGATTCAGATATTGAGAATGTTATATATTCCAAAGGTGATTATGTTAATGATCGAATTCTTTATAACGGAAGAAGTGAAGAAATAGAAAAAATAATCAATATTGATAATAATTTCTTTTCTTTTTTTCCATTTAAAATTATACAAGGTGATGCTGTGTCAGCATTAAAAGACAATACTAGTATTGCAATTTCTGATAAAGTTGCAAAGAGGGTTTTCGGAAATGAAAATCCCATAGGGAAACAAGTCAAGATTTTTTATGGGATGTTTGTTGTTCGTGCAGTATATCATATTCCTGGCAATTCTTCAATTGCACCAGAAATGATATTAGATAGAATTGATGACAATTTAGACCAAAGAAATATTTTTAATTTAAAAGTATTTATAAAACTCAAAGATATTTCAAAAGTCGAGGAGAAAAGAAAAAAAATAGAGCAAATATATTACAATGAATTAACCTTAAAGAATGCAAAAGAGGAAGGTATTTCAGTTGAAGAAGTTGTTAGAAGAGATGGGAAAATCAAAGTTATCTTAGAGCCATTAACATATGCTAGATTACATTCTGAAGTGGATGGATATCCAGAAGGGAAAGGTAATTATCAGTTTTTATTGATTATGATGTGTTTATCAATACTGATATTAATCTTATCAATTTTTAATTATATAAATTTGACAATTGCAACTGCAATTAAAAGAGCAAAAGAAGTTGGTATTAGAAAAATTGCTGGTGCATCGAAAGTAAATATTATCATTCAGTTCTTTTTAGAAACTTTTATTACCAGTCTAATTTCCTTTTTTTTAGCACTAGTAATTGTTGAATTGACATTACCATATTTTAATCAATTTTTAATAAAAAATCTTTTAATAAAGAGTAGTGAATTTTATTTACAGTTAATCGTTGTATTTGTTATTATTATTATTTCAGCAGGCGTTTTTCCTGCTGCATATATAAGTAACTATGAAATAATTAAAGTTACAAAAGGTACTTTTGGTAGAAATAAAAAAGGAGTTTGGTTAAGGAATGGTTTACTAATATTACAATTTTCAATTGCTTCATTTTTTATAATTGGTTCATATATAGTAAATCAGCAAATAAATTATATAAGTAATAAAGATCTTGGCTTTAAAGGAGATCAAATAATGTCCATTACATTTACACCACCAGAAGAAGACTATTATCAAGAAGCTCCCTTACGACAAAAAATATTTAATAGATACAACACTATAAAAAAGCATTTGTCAAACATTGATGGTGTATTAGATGTTTCCACAGGAATTGTTCAATTTGGTGAAGGGGCAATGTCATCAAATGTTGCGTTTGGCAATTACAGTTTTCAAGGACAGAATATGGCTATTGATTTTGGAATGCTTGAAATGATGAAAATAAAAGTTATTAATGGGAGAAATATTAACTTAAAATATGCATCTGATACTATTAATTCAGTTTTATTAAATGAAACTGCTTTAAAAATGATAAAGGATAAAAATCCTATAGGGAAAGAGATTGAGCTTTTAGGCAAAAAATTAATAATAGTTGGTATAGTGAAAGATTTCAACTTATTAAGTCCTGAAGAACAAGTTCCTCCTATAACAATTTTCCACGTTACCTCTTTCAATATGTCTTACAGCGGTATTCGAAGGGTTTATGTGAGACTAAAAACAGATAGTATGGAAAAAACTATTTCCGATATCGAAAAATTCTGGAAAACTTCAGTAAACAGAGAATATCCTTTTAAATATGATTTTGTAGATAAAGAATATGCGAGAACGTACGAATCTTACGTAAAGCAAAAAAATCTTTTTTCATTATTAAATGTAGTAGTAATTGGTATTGCCCTTTTTGGACTATTTGCTTTGGCTTCCTATTCTATACAAAGTAGAATGAAAGAAATCGCTATTCGAAAAACACTTGGCGCCGAAACGAATGTTTTACTAATAGAACTTTCCAAACAATATGTTTTGTATTGTATAATAGGGTTTTTAATCGCTTTATATCCAGTGTACTATTTATTGAATAAATGGTTAGAAAACTTCGCTTATAGAATCGAAATTTCAGTTTATCCATTTATAATAGGATTTTTTGCTTTGCTATATTTAACGCTAGTTGTAGTGTTATCAAGAGCGTATCAAGCCACAAGAGTCGATGTATTAAAATATCTTAAATATGAATAATAAACTCATTTCAGCCATCATTTTTTTCGTATTTACTACGCTAGTAAGTGCTCAAGAAAATTCTTGGTCGGTTAACAAATGTATTTCGGTAGGTTTACAAAACAACATCGAAATTAAAATAAGACAATTAGAAATAAAGCGCACTGAAAAATTGCAATATTCTGTTTTAAACCGAATGTTGCCCGCTGTTACTTTAAATGGAGATCAAAGTTATAATTTTGGTTCTACAATCGATCCTTCTACTAACGGGAGAGTGAGTTCTAACATTCAGAATGATAATTTTTATTTGAATGCAAAAATGAATCTAATTGATTTTAGTGCTTTTGCAAATGCTCAAAAAGATAAAATAAATATGGAGTTGGCTAAAGCAGATGCAGCAGTGATCGAAAATGAGTATAAACTTCAGATTTTAGAAAGCTATTACCAAGCACTCTATACGCAAGAATTACTAAAAATTCAGAAAGAGCAATTCAAACAAAGTGAATTCAATTTAGAAAGAATAACCA
>CBDUEE010000292.1:0-3093 GCA_965366105.1 uncultured Flavobacterium sp.
AAATCTTCATTTGGATCTTGATTTTCAGCAAGGAATTCTTCTTTTTTCTCTTCTATAAGATGATTGTATTTTGCTAAGAATGATTTTTTTATTTCTTCAATGTGATCTTTAGCCGAGATCACTTTTTCAGTTGAAACTAGATTTTGTAGCTCACTTACTAATTCTTCTAGTGATAGCGTATCATAATCTTGCATTGGGATGTCATGGCGATCTTTCAGCGTTTCATCTTCACTTTCTTCTGCATTTGAATCTGAAATAGCATCAAGGGCTGTCTTATTTTGAGTTTCGGCAGTAGATAACATTTCCGTAATTTTATTTTCTAATGGAAGGACTTCATTTTCTTCCGCAGGGAAAGCTGTTAATTCTTCAGAAATACTGTTTTCTAAAGAGTCTGTTTGAGATTGATTGGAAGCAATCGCATTATTTTCTACATTTCCATCTGCTTCGTTCTCATGACGAGACAGGTTATCATTCTTTTCTTCTAACATTTTTTCAATGTGTAAGGTTTGTAATTGTATCTATTGCGAAAGATACTAAAGCAGTATGAAAATACAAAATTAATATGCTCATTATCACTTTTTTTGATGGAAATTAATTGATTTAAACCCATTATAAATTATAAAAGCTAAGTTTCTATAAACTTAGCATGATTACTTTGCCAAAATGCATTTGTTTCAAAATAAAAAAAACTACAACTTTTTAAGATTGTAGTTTCTTTCATATTTTTTGTTTATCTATTTATTCCAAATTTCCCAAGCCTTCTCTGCTTGAAAAATCAGCATGTCTAAACCATTTTTTGTTTGAGCACCTTGTTCTTTAGCTTTCTTTAGAAATTGAGTTTCTGCAGGATTATAAATTAGGTCAAAAGCAATATGGTTTTGCGTAAAATAGTCATACGGAATTAGTGGATATGTTTCTGTGTTAGGACTTGTTCCTACAGGCGTTGAGTTGATTATAATTTGATAATTATCAAATGTAGTTGCATTAATTCTATTATAATCGATTGCGTTCTCTTTGGCTTCTCTGGAAACAAAAGTGTACGGAATATTGAGCTCGTCTAAAGCAAATGCCACTCCTTTTGAAGCGCCACCTGTACCAAGAATTAAAGCTTTTCTGTGATGGGGTTGCAATAAGGGTTCTAATGATTTTTTGAAACCATAATAATCTGTATTGTATCCTTTCAGTTTTCCTTTTTTAGTAATTTTAATCGTATTTACAGCACCGATTAGGGTTGCTTTTTTTGATAGTTTATCCAAAAAAGGAATTACTGTTTCCTTATAGGGAATAGTAACATTTAATCCTTTTAAATTAGGAGTGTTTTTTATAATCTCAGGAAAAGATGTTATTTCCTGAACATCAAAATTCTCGTAGGTGCAACCTTCAAAGTTTTCGTTATTGAATTTATCTGTAAAATATCCTTTAGAAAAAGAATAATTAATGTTTCTGCCTAGTAAACCAAAACGTTTTCTTACGATGTCAATCATTATATTTTTTTATGTTTTTCTATAAAATTTTGAACTACTTTTTTTGCCCAAACCACCGGAAAAAGTTCTTGTAAGATCGTCAGATTCTCAAAATTCAATCGCAAAGCGTTGCTTAAATGAAATTTTGCTTTCGTAGTATCACTAAGCATATAATAGAGTCCAGCCAAACGATATTCTACTTCATTTTCTTCTGGGAAATACTCAGATGCTTGCAAGAGCGTTTGAATAGCGCTATCAAATTCACCTAAAAACTGAAGTATATCTACCCAAAATAACCAGGTATCCAATGAATGGTCGCCAAATTCTACTGCTTTTCTATATCCAAATTCTGCTTCTTCAAAAAAGTTCATCTGTTTGTTTATTGAAGCGAAACGTTTCCAATACAATCGATTTTGATTGTCAATAGCTAATGCTTTGTTGACAAAGAAAAGTGCCTTTTGATAGTTTTTTTGTCGAACATAAAAATCAGTAATCGCAATCCAACCTTTATCTAAAAGTGGATCTTCATGTACCGTTTGATTGAAATATTTTAATGCTAAGGCTTTGTTGCCCAATTTTTCATGACATTTTCCTATTCGAAGTAAGGCGTAGGAGGTTGCATCGTCTAATTCGATGGTTCTTTCATAGCTTTCTATTGCTTCTTTGTATTTTTTCAAGCGCTCAAAAGCTTTCGCTTTTTCCATAAAAGCGCCTAGGAATTCATCGTCGATTAAGGTGGCGTAATCAAAGGCACGAATTGCATTTTCATATTCTTTTATGCCATAATGCAAACGTCCCACCTGATGCCAAGCAATTTCACTGTATGGATTTTTCTCGATGTACTCGTTCAGGAAAGTAATTGCTTCTTGATTTTGATCTAAAAATTCAAAGCAATACACAACATTATATAATGCGGATTGATCTTCTAAATCTTCTTCCAGACATTTGATGAAGCTTTCTTTTGCTAATTCAAAGTTATCCATGAATAAATATTCCATACCTATTAAGTTATGGACATCAGCATAATCATCTGTATATTTTAAAGCGATTTTTAATAACTCAACTGCTTTTTCGTGTTGGTCTCTTTTAGAGTAGATATTTGCTTTTTGAATGTATATTTCTTCGTTCGTTGGTTCGATAGCATATAATTCATTCAATAATTTTTCGGCTAATTCTAATTTGTCATCATAAACTAACATCTCCACTTGGACTAATTTTAGTCCTGTTGATTTTGGGTGTTGGTCTAGTGCTAATTTTAATGCTTTTTTTGCCAAAGCGGCCTTACCCATATCGAGATAATGAAGAATGATTTCTTCAAATTCTTCAGAGTCAAAAAAGAGTACTTTGTTGGTTTTCAACATAGACTCAAATTTAGACAAGGATAAGTTATAGTCTTCTTCTTCGTTGCTTAATTGCATACTGTATTTTTTTAATTTGGCCTTAATAAAGTTAGGCATCCTTAATGTGAAAGCCAGAAGAAATAGGAATTGTTTTGAACAATTTAATTAACAAAAAACAAATTTCAATTTCAAAAATAAATTTGTTAATAACCTGAGATTTTAGCCCTGATAAAAGTGAAAATCCTTTTATGGCGGCTTTCGCCATAAAAGATTGTAACGGATAGCAGGAA
>CBDUEE010000293.1:0-3060 GCA_965366105.1 uncultured Flavobacterium sp.
TATTATATTTTATATAAAATGGGTTTACTCGGACTAGCATCATTCTCAAAAGAAACAATTTGTAGATTTAGCAAATAACTCCCGTCTTGAATTTCATCAGGTACATAAATCATTTCGGTAATTGTGGCTTCCATTCGCGCATCTGAATTCAGATTTTGAGTGTCTTTTACGTTCCAAAATGCTTTATGCGCCAATAATTTACCCTCGTCTTTTTCTTTATCAACACTTGGCAAATCAATTAATAAATGCTGAATGCCGTTTTCGCAAATATAACGAGCCGCTTCCTCACTAAGATATGGCGGATTTGTATTAGAATATTTCTTGGATTTTTTTAAAATTTCATTCGGCAATGATCTAATAATAATCGCTTCAGGAATTTTGCCATTTAACGCTTTTTCGATCTGACTTTTAGAAATTATTCTATCTTCTCCTAACGATTCTGGATCTACAGTTATAAGTTCTGCTAAAAAAAAGAATTGTTTTAACGCTTTGTTTATACTGTAAAATTCTTTTGTAATATGACCCAGACATTCGGTGTGCGTTCCGTGTCCATGTGGATTGAAAAAAATAGTATTAAAATTTGTTGAAGCTCCTTTTTTCACGCTTCCAATCCATTCACCAAAAACAACTGGTTCTATTTCTGGTTTTTCAATATACCAAGCAATTGGATTTTCGTCAGTATTGGTCAGTGGAATAGAAATATCAATTGGTTTTGATAAATCGACTTTCAGTGTTTTATTTTTATGTTCAAGAGTTACTATCACAAATTATCATTTTATACGATTACGGATTAAAGACTCAAAGTTACAAGTTAAAAACTCACTTTTTCTTCGTTTCTTAGTGCCTTTATGGCTAAATTATACTATTCCAAATTTAAGTAAAATAAGTCTGACGCAATTCCGTCCGTCAAAAATTTTCCTTTTTTAGTTGGCTTTAAAATATCATTTTCAATAAAAAGTAAATCATCCTCTAGGAATTTGTGACTTTGTTTGTTGAGATAATTGAAATAGGGAACACCAAATTCGGTTTTGATTCTATCTAATGAAACACCCCAAACCGTTCGTAAACCTGTCATAATATATTCATTGTAACGGTCGGTAACAGATAATATCTCGGTCTCATTTGGTAATTTATCTTCCTTAATAGATTTGAGATAAATAGGATTATTTGCAATATTCCAACTTCTAGAAACACCATTATAACTGTGCGCTGAAGGTCCAATCCCGATGTATTTCTTACCTAACCAATAAGCTGAATTGTTTTTAGAGAAATAATTTTCTTTTGCAAAATTTGACAATTCGTAATGAATAAAACCTTTAGATTCTAAGATTTCAACCAAAATAGCAAAATGTTCTTGAGCAACTTCATCATTAGGTGCAGCAATTTTTCCAGTCTGTATCAGTTTATTCAATGCCGTTTTGGGTTCTATTGTCAAAGCATAACTGGAAATATGCGGAATTCCAAAAGACAAAGCCGTATCAATATTATTTTTCCATTTCTCATTACTCATTCCAGGAATACCATAAATTAAATCGATTGAAATAGTATCGAAATATTTCGTAGCATATTCAAGACATTTTTTGGCTTCCGCCGAATTGTGAGCACGATTCATCATTTTTAAGTCTTCTTCATAAAAAGACTGAATTCCGATACTCAATCTATTGACTTTACTTATAGATAATTCCAATATTCGATCTTCTGACAAATCATCAGGATTAGCTTCTAAAGTAATTTCAGGATTATCAACAACCTTATAATTCTGATAAACAGCATCAATCAAAAAATTAATTTCCCGCGAAGTCAACACGCTTGGCGTTCCTCCACCAAAGTAAATAGTTTCAACAATCTCATCGAAAGACTCCTTTTTCCTCATTTGGATCTCTTTGGCCAAAGCCAAAACCATGTCTTCTTTTTTCTTCATTGAAGTCGAAAAGTGAAAGTCGCAATAATGACAAGCTTGCTTGCAAAATGGTATGTGGATGTATATTCCTGACATTTTTTAAATTGGATGATTTAGAAAGGAGATGATTTTCTCATTATTTCATTACTTTTTCACTCGTTCTTCATTCTGTTTCACAAATGCATCCCAACCGGTGTAGCTTTTGGTTCCTACGACTTTTCCAGAATTAAAAAAATGGCATACTGCGGCTGCTAAACCATCAGTTGAATCAAGGTTTTTAGGTAATTCTTTTAGTCCTAAAAGCTGTTGAAGCATTTTAGCTACTTGTTCTTTGCTAGCATTTCCGTTTCCGGTAATCGCCATTTTTATTTTCTTAGGTTCATATTCTGTAATGGGAATATCTCTGGACAAACCAGCTGCCATTGCCACGCCTTGTGCGCGACCTAATTTTAGCATAGATTGTACATTTTTCCCAAAAAATGGAGCTTCAATAGCAATTTCATCTGGATGATGCGTATCGATTAATTCAATAGTGCGCTCAAAAATCCGTTTCAATTTCATATAATGGTCGTCCATTTTATTCAACTGTAATTCATTGAGTTGCATAAATTCCATTTTTTTATTGACAATTTTTATCAATCCAAAACCCATTATAGTTGTCCCTGGATCAATTCCTAATATGATACGTTCGTTTGCCATTTTATTTTTCACACGCATTTCTAGCCTTTAAGACACAATGACGCAAATTCTTTTGTTATAGATACTCGCAAAGTTAATTTAAAATGAAGAGAGACCTTTCCAATCGTAATGGAAATGTGCGAGAAATAGCTTCTGCACTAAGAATTTTGCTTTACTTTGCTGTCATGATTTCAATTTCACACAAAACTAAACAATTCCTCGTTCTTATAATCAAACTTTTGATTGTGAGTGGTGCATTCTATTTTATTTACAATCAACTAGCCAATAATGACAAACTGAATTGGGAACAATTTATTATTTTATTTAAGAAAAACCAATCAGTTGCAGGAATCGGTTTTATTTTATTATTAAGTGTTTTAAATCGTTTTTTTGAAATTTTAAAATGGCAAAATTTAGTGTCATTCCTTTATAAAATTTCAAAAGTCGAAGCAACAAAACAAGTACTTGCTGCATTAACCGCA
>CBDUEE010000294.1:0-3059 GCA_965366105.1 uncultured Flavobacterium sp.
TTTTACTTCTGATTTTACATTCTTGTTTTGTGCTTGAATGTTTAATGAAAATAAAATAGCGGTTATTCCTAGAATTATAGTTTTCATAATTTATATTTTACTGATTTGTATCAAACAAAGATAATGTCAATTAACAACGATTTTGTTGTATGATTTCTTTAAAAAGTTACATTATTTACAGTAAAATAGCTAAATCATATAAATTTTTAATAAAAATAGAATTAAGTATTCAGAAAAAAAAGAGCTATCTCACGACAGCTCTTCCTTAAATAATTGTTTTTCTTGAATGTTATATTAGAAATTAAATCCTAATCTTGCGTAATAATAAGCTCCGCTAAAACCCATTTGAACTGCATCCCAATATCCACCACCTTCTACCCAGTCATCTTGTTGGTCAGGGTAAACATTTAATAGATTGTTAGCGCCAATAGTAATTTTTGCAGCCTTAGTAATTTTATATCCCAAAGTTAAATCGGTAACAATTTTTGCACTGTAAGTATCTGTTGCTGCTTTTACTTGATTTTCAAATGACCCATAATTAGCTACATCTTCGTCCATTTGATAATCTAATAATTTTACTTCGCTAAATCTGGTAAATGCTAATCCAGCATCAAAAGCTTTTCTATTGTAATTGAAGTTTAAACCAAATTTATTATTTGGAGCAGAAGCTAATAAAAATCCTTTGTCACGCTCTCCGAAGAATGCATTAGCGGGTAAATTACCATTTTTCACTTTGTCAATTTTCATATTATTGATGTTCCCAACTAATGTTACACCAAACTTATTATCATTTATTGTTTTTTTCCAAGCTAATACTACATCAAGTCCAGTTGTTTTTGTATCAACACCATTTACGAAAAATTGCGCCTTATCTACTCCAACACCTAGCGGAGTTGCATCAAAATAACCAGTTAGCACAATTCTGTCTTTTACATTAATTAAGTAACCATCCACAGTTGCTGTAAAATCTCCATAATTTGCTGTAAAACCAAGAGAGGCATTCAGTGCTTTTTCTTCATTTAATTTCTCTATTCCAAATGATTTTGTCACAGGACTGTTATTTGGCGAAAGCAAAACTTCAGTTGCTCCAGCTGAACTAAAATTAGTAAAACGCAAGTTGTAATACACTTGTGCTAATGATGGCGCACGAAAACCAGTACTTACAGATCCTCTAAAATTAATATTTTTGTTGGCTTTTAACCTCATAGCTAATTTACCGTTTAAAGTACTACCAAAATCACTGTAGTTTTCAAAACGAACTGCTCCACTTACTAAAAATGCTTCAGTAATATCTAACTCAGCGTCCGTATATAAAGACAAATTCGATCTACTTCTATCGACTACATTAAGTGGACTGTAACCAGGGAATCCTTGTGATCCTCCAGGTCTAGCAAGAGTTGTTGGAGAGCTTGGGTTTGTAGGGTCATAATCTGGGTTAGGAATTGTAGGTAGCACTTGCGTTAATGGATCGGTAATTGGCCTTCTATTAATATCATAAGTAGCATAAGAACCTTCTTCACCAGCAAAAATATTGAATTTCTCTGTTCTAAACTCTGCTCCAAAAGCAAGATTTAATCCATTCATTACAGAGGGGTAGTTTTTAGATAAATCAAAATTTGTTGTGTTTTGACTTAAACTATGTCCACCAGCATCAAATTCTGTTGGGGAAGCTCCTTCTAGCGAAGCATTAATTGTTCCTTTGGTATAATAATGAAACAGGTTTTTTCCAAATGTATTACTAATATCGATTTTCCATCCTCCAGTAGTTTCAGTTCTGAAACCGGCAGCCATAGAATTATCAATAATATTAGAAGTAATTCTTGGTGTATAACCACCAGGATAAATAGACTGAACAACGCGCTCTCCGTCATTTCTTGTAAATGCGTAGGCATCAGTATCTCTAAAGTTTCTTCCACCAAAAGCGTAAAACTCTGTTTTGTCAGAAATAGGAATTACCATATTTGCAAAAAGATTAAAACCTTGAATTGCTGCTTCTCCAAAACCTTTTCTGAAGTCAAATCCGGGGCGTAAAGTTTTATTTTTATTAATAAACTCCGTAGTGAAATTAGCAAAACCACCTTTTTCACCTATTGCAACACCATAGTTTGCAGCTACTTTTACAGATCCGCCATCAAAAGATTGGTTTTTTCCAAATGAATTTCCATTTCCATTTTTGTCTAAACGATATCCATCAGTATTTGCAGTGCCTACAGGGAAATTGCCTTTTGCATTGGTGTTAAATGCACCATAAGTTACGGTACCTGTTAATTCATTTACATTGTCATTTAACACGATATTAATTACTCCCGCGATTGCGTCAGAACCATATTGTGCTGCTGCTCCGTCTCTAAGAATTTCTATTCTTTTGATAGATGAAGCTGGAATAGCATTCAAATCGGTTCCTGTATTTCCGCGTCCACGCGTTCCAAAAAGATTGATAAGTGAAGATTGATGTCTTCTTTTTCCATTAATTAAAACTAAAGTCTGGTCAGGACCTAAACCTCTTAATGAAGCTGGATCTACGTGATCTGCACCATCAGATCCCGATTGTTTGTTAGCATTAAAGGATGGCGCTACATATTGTAGTAACTCATTGATTTCTAACTTTCCACTTTGAGTGGTGACATCTTTTACGCTTATAATGTCAATAGGAACAGCAGAGTTTACAACGGTTCTTTTTGTATTTCTAGAACCTACAATTTGAACTTCTTTCAAAACTTGTCCACCTTCTTCAGAAAGCGTAACATTCATTGTTGTATTGGTAGCTGCTTTTTCCATGTTAGAAAACCCAACGTAACTAAAAACGAGAGTTGCACCTTCTTGAACTTTTATTTTATAACCTCCATTTGAATCAGTAGAAACTCCGTTAGAAGTTCCCTTTTCGGTAATATTAACGCCAGGTAAACCAATACCTGTGTTGTCTTTTACAATACCTGAAATCTCTTTTTGGGCAAAAAGGAATGACATATTTAATAAAAAAAGTAGTAGAATGAATTTTTTCATAATCAGTTATGTTTGGTTTTGGTTAGAAGTAATTAGTACTGCAATATAATATTTTT
>CBDUEE010000295.1:0-3029 GCA_965366105.1 uncultured Flavobacterium sp.
TTTACCGCACGAATTCCTAAATCGAATAATTCTTTAACTTCCAACACCGTTAAATCTACGGAACGACGAAAAATTCCAGGCATAGACGAAATTTCTACTTTGTAATTTTCACCTTCTGCAATGAACATTGGAAACATAAAATCGCTTGGACTTAATGTGGTTTCGCGTACTAAAGAACGAATGGATTCGTTGACGCGTAATCTTCTACCTCTTTGTAATGGGAACATAATTATTTATGATTTTAGATTTTTTGTGCTGTGTTGACAAAAGTCAGAAATTCTGGATCTTTAATCTTATTATATTTTCTATTAATCGAATATTATTAAACTACTCTGGATTACATCTCCAATCAAAAATCGTTATTCAACAATCTTAAATCCACTCTTTTGGATTTTCTAATACTTGTATTAATATTTCTTCTTCGCTTCCTGGTTTTGGATGATGATCGTAAACCCATTGCACATGCGGTGGCAAACTCATCAAGATACTCTCGATTCTTCCGTTGGTTTTCAAACCAAATAAAGTGCCTTTATCGTGTACTAAATTGAACTCTACATAACGACCACGACGAATTTCTTGCCAAGTTTTCTGAGCTGCTGAATACGGCAAATTTTTTCTTTTTTCTACAATTGGAACATAAGCTTCTAGAAAACTATTCCCCACTTCTGAAACAAAGTCGAACCAATCTTCCATTTTCATATCTTCCGTTTCTTTACAGTAATCGAAAAATAAGCCTCCAATTCCGCGAGCTTCAAAACGGTGTGCATTCCAGAAATAAGCATCACATTGCTTTTTATATTTTGGATAAAAATCTTGATTGTGTTTATCACAAGCCGTTTTACAAGTCTGATGAAAATGCGTTGCATCGTCTTCAAATAAGTAATAAGGCGTAAGATCTTGTCCGCCACCAAACCAACTGTTGATTACATTTCCAGCATCATCGTACATTTCGAAATAGCGCCAGTTTGCGTGAACTGTTGGTACCATTGGACTTTTGGGATGAATCACTAAGCTTAATCCGCAAGCAAAAAAATCAGCTTCACCTACATTAAAAAGTTTTTGCATACTATCCGGTAATTTTCCATGAACCGCAGAAATATTAACGCCGCCTTTTTCAAAAACGTTTCCATTTTCAATTACACGAGTTCTTCCTCCGCCGCCTTCTGGTCGTTCCCAAACATCTTCTCTAAATTTAGCTTCACCATCCACTGCTTCTAAACCTGCTACGATTTGATCTTGCAAGTTTTGTATGTATGCGTAAAATTTATTTTTCATTTGTCAATTCGTATAATTCCATGTCTAATGGAGTTTCATTGATTGGAGTAAACTCGTTTTTTAATATTTTCTGCCAAATAAAACCATTGTTTAAAGCCACTTTTACACTTCCTAAATTTGTTTTATGCGCGATAATTTGAAGTGTTTTCAAGTTTAATTCCTCAAAAGCATAATTAGAAATTACTTGAACCGCTTTAGTTGTCAATCGTTTTCCTGCCAGATTACCTCCAATACAGTAGGCTAATTCGCCCACTCTGTTTATCCAATCTATCTTTTTAATAATAATCAAACCGACAATCATTCCTGAATCTACTGCTCTAATGGCAAAAGTGAAATTAGTTCTCGCTTGAATTTCACTATTTTTTATTTCAATGTATTGTTTTGTGTTTTCAAGTGTTGCATTGCTCGAAAGCGTAACCGGAAAGAAAACTTCCAGTCTTTCTTTATTTTCAATCATAAACTGATGCAGTTGAACGGCATCAACTTGTTTTAAGGTATCAAGTAAGAAGTTTTCTGTAATTATCATTGGTTACAAATTGGCTTTTGCCAAAGCTATTTTATTAAAAATTCCAAACGAAAAGGTTTTACTCTCCGATTGAACTTGCTCGTAAATGGCAATTGCTTTTGCTGTTAATTCAAAAGGATTGTCTTTTGAAAAAGCAATTAAAAAATCGGCAAATTGTTCTTGCTGAATAAAATCTAAATGCAACCTGCGCAACAATTCGATTAAATCATTTTGTTCCATGTCAATCAAAACCTGTGTCGTTAATCCGAAGTCCTTTAAATGTTCATCCATAAGACTCGTGTCATCAAGATTCCAAAACTTTGGTACAAAAACAAAAGAAAGCAAAGTCTTTAACACATTGTCTATTCGTTCGCTTTCCTTATCTCTTAATCCTTTGTTTAACATTTTTATACTATTTTACTCTTCTGTATGTTTTTAAAAACTAGTAGGAATAATTTTCAAACTTCAATCCTCTCTTAAATACCTACAAGGTTAAAAAAAACCTTGCAGGATATCCAACATTCTTATATTCTTGATTTGTTATCTTTTAAAAAAACTTAAAGAAAATCAGAATCTATTCAAAAGTATATTTTTCAGTCAACAAATCATTTTTTTGATTGTGACATAAAATAAAATTCTCTATTCCTCCAAACAAATTTAAAACTTCTTCTCTTTCTAATTTCGTTTCTTTTTGAGATAAAAAGGATTGATATGAAGAGTATTTAAACTCTTCAAACTTTAAATCCAAATGATGCTTTGGATTTAAATGTACGTAAACAATTAATTGCTTTAAATACTGTTCATCTTCCAGTCTAATTCTCTTGAAATGTTTTTCAAAAAGACTTCCTGTCCTATCATTTTCTTTGTTAATTGATTTAGCATAAGAATTAAAAAAATTAGAAAAAGCCTGCGTCACCTCTTTTCCATTATCATTTAATCTAACTATCAAATGATAATGATTATCCATTAAACAATAACCAAATATTGAAATCTTATCCTCGAGATACTTACCCAATTGTCTTAGAAAGAAATTTTTATTTTCTTCATTAAAAAAAATAATTCCCCCATTTATACCTCTGTTATAAATGTGATAATAATTATCTTTTTCTAAAACTTCTAGCTCCACTATTCACATTATTTTAAGTTTCCTGCAAAGTTTTCAAAACCTTGTAGGTATGATTTATAAATAATAGTATTCAAAAGATACCTACAAGGTTAAAAAAAACCTTGCAGGATTTCAAACTCAAAT
>CBDUEE010000296.1:0-3018 GCA_965366105.1 uncultured Flavobacterium sp.
TATAAACTCTTTGTTTCAATCCGTAAAGTTGTCGAATTAATTGGACAAAATTTGTTTGCAACATTTCCAGCAATTAATTGCAACTATATTCTATAATCGAAAATTACCCATCTATCACCCCCCCAAAAAAGTTATTAATAATTTTATTGCTTTAAAGAGGACCCTTAGCTATAATTGGCTGTCAGTGTTTACTTTACGTCTATCCACCATTGCGAAAACACTTGATTGTTGTCGTAAAGATTAACTATTTCTCCAATTATAGGTGTTGTTAATTGTAAATGATATTTTTTTTTATTTAATTCACTAATATTTATTAGTGGCTCGTCCCAAGGATGAAATGCCAATTTGAATTTAGAAGAGTGTACTGGAAATATTCGTTTTGCTTTCAGGTCCTGTGCTGCTTTCAAAACTTCTTCGGGCAACATGTGAATTTCGTGCCACGCCTTATTGTACTGTCCATTTTCAAGTATTACTAAATCAAAACCATTAAATTTTTTACCTAATTCTGCAAAATGACTATCGTACCCACTATCGCCACCTATGTATATTTTAAAATCTTCTACTTGTAAAATATAAGACATCCAAAGTGTATTATTTCTTGAAAATAAACGACCTGAAAAATGGCGCGCAGTTGCTGTATATAAAGTGAAATTATCTGCTATTTGTATTTCTTCCTTCCACTCTTTTTCAATAATTTTTGAAGTGTCAAAATTCCAATATTCAAAATGTTCTCCAACTCCCAGGCCACAAACGATATTTTTTATTTTCGGTTTTAATTTTAAAATTGTTTCATAATCTAAATGGTCATAATGGTCGTGAGTGATAATTAAGTAGTCAATTTCTGGAATATCATCTGCTGAATAAATGTCTGTACCTTTAAATGATTTGTTTGAGTTTGGCATTGGCGAAGCATTACCGCTAAAAACTGGGTCAATTAAAAATCGTTTGCCACTTAACTGAATGTAATAAGATGAATGCCCAAACCAAATTAGAACATTTTCAGTAATTGGTAAATTTTTCAAATTGTTTTTTATCGATGGAATTGTGTCTGATGGCTCGGTTCTTGGAAATTTTGTAAAAATGAAATCATAAGCAACACTTGCCATTGAATAACCTTCAGTTACAAATGGTGTGGAAGAGATATTTTTAAAACTGCCTCCTCTAAAATTTGGGGATTGTTTTATTTTTTCTAATCTCTCTCCTTTTGGCGCTCTGCCAAATTTTGAATTGAACATAATATAAACTGTTAATATAGTTAAAATTGTAAGAATTATTGTAAATAAAGTTATTATTGTTAGTTTTATAAGTTTCATTTTACTGTAATTCTTCGCAGAATACCCCATTGCTATTAAGTTCCTTAATTATAATTTTTCTAATATCTGTTTGGCTGTCTATTCTTAAAATATTGTCGCAGTCTTCAAGGTCAAAATTCCATTTCGCATTTTGCAGTATCTTGTCAAAATGTTTTTTGAGGTTTTGTATTTGAATCCCAGAAGTTACTGTTGTTTTGAAAACATATATCATTTTTTATTATTTTTTTTTCAAATAAACAATTGCGATTGTCCATTTAGTATCATCTATTGCATCTAATAAACATTTAGCACAATCACCATAGGTTAATGCATCAAAGGGGCTAGCTTTAATGTCAAAACCTGCTCTGTATTCATTTTTTGGAATTTTAGAGGTTAATGCAACTGCCCTAATAATAACTCAATTTAATTTACTTTTCTGAATTGAGGACTCAGCAATTACATTATCTTCATACGATTGCTTGTAATAAATACGCAATAATTTAATTGCTAATCTATTCAATATTGACAAATTTTCACTATCCGGTTGCACAAATCCACTCATAAATACAAATTGTTTTATTTCGTTTTGTTCGCAAGACTTAACAATGTTTTGTGTTCCCTGAGACATTAGATTCCCAACTTTTTTGTGATTTCTTGGCTCAAAGCAACTAATGACAGAATCAATATCTTTAGCGAATTTTCAACAGCGGTTCTTTAGTTCAGCCGTTCGCTGTCACTTAGGTGATGGCTTTTCAAGCCCAGCCAACCCCTAAATGCTACCCTACCATTGATACTTAAATTATTTTTAAAGCCCCTGAATCTGCTCTTAAAGAAGCTCCGTTAGTAGCGATAGATAAAGGACTCGATAAGTACGATGCTAAATTTGCAATTTCATTTGGATTAATAAATCGTTGGATTAATAAGTGTGGATTAGATTGCTGAATAATTGCATTTTTCATCTGTTCAATTTCAATATTTTGATCTCCTGCAATTTGTTCAACCACTTTTGAAACGCCATCAGAATATGTTGGTCCTGCCAAAATTGTATTGACTGTAATCTCTGTGCCTTTAGTCAATTTAGATATTCCGTTTGCTATTGCAGAAATAGCTGCTTTTGTCATTCCGTAATGAATCATATTTTCAGGTACATTTACACCAGATTCGCTACTAATAAAAATAATACGTCCCCAATTTCTATTTTGCATTCCTGGCAAGAAGTGTCGAGACAGTCGAACAGAACTCATTACATTTATCTCAAAATATTTGTACCAATCCTTGTCTTGAATATTTTGAAATTCTTCAATTTCAAAGATTCCTACATTGTTTATCAATATATCTATATCTGTTAATTTTTGAAGTAGATTTTCAATGTCATCTTTGTTTGTGAAATCAGCAAATATTGCCGAAATATCCGCATCAGGAAATTGATTTTGTAATTTATCCTTTGCTTGTTCTGTCTTTAACTTTTGTCTTCCGTTGATAGTCACGCTAACTCCTTCCGCTAATAACTGTTGAGCAATAGCAAAACCAATTCCTTGAGTTGAACCGCTAATGAAAGCGCTTTTTCCTTTTAATTTTAAATCCATATTTGTTAATTGTAATGTTCATTAAATAAATAACCAAAAAAAAAATCAATTGATTATTTTTAGTTGTAGTTCAATTTGGATCCTTAAAATTTCCTTTTCTGGATAAATTCTCCGTAGCGAATTGATGCCACACCAAACAG
>CBDUEE010000297.1:0-3015 GCA_965366105.1 uncultured Flavobacterium sp.
TTTTTGTTGACTTTTAGTTTTTTTGTCTTTTAATACCCTACTAAATTTCTTTTTTTTAAAGAGTGAATTTTGAAAGAAATTTCTAAATTTTTAAAATTCATTATTGTTTAATTGTTGTAAATTTAAATGCAAACATTATTTATAAATCCTTATGATTTTAAAAGAATGGTTTACTATGCATTCCAGAATCATGGAGACTTAAAACTGGTTTTAAAATAAATTTATAAAAGGTTGGTAAAACAAATATTTTAAATTAAATACAATGAATAATACAGATCTACAAATGGAAATTAGAGGTGAAAAAGAAACAAGTAAAGAAAAAATGTCTCGTTATTTTAAAAATGGATTGCTCCTAATTTTGGCTTTATCGTTACTTGTTTTATGGTTTTGGAAAAATAACCAAATAACAACTTTAAAAAGTGATGCAAATACTTTAATGACTCAAAACAAAACAGAAGGACTAGAGCAACTGTCAAAAGCGTACATCTGGGCAATCAGAAAAGAATTAATGGCCAATAATATAGAGCAAATAAATTTGTATGCTATTGATATGGTGAAAGAAAAAGGTTTTCAATCTATCATTACCTGTAATAATAAAGGGATTGTAATTAGTGCTACTAATAAAAAACAAGAAGGAAAATTGTTTTCAAGTTTTGGCAAATCGGATTATTTACAATTGCAAGAAACAAAAGTAGAAAGCATAAATGATAGTACACTTGTTGTTGCTTCTCCAATTATGGGTTTTAATTCCAATTTGGGAACGTTAATAATTGAATATCAAAGTAAAGGCTTAAAATGAAAGAAATAGAAACTTATTTATTTAATGCAAAAGTAGGTAAAATTGTTATTACAGGTGTTGTATTTATAATTATTTTAATTATAAGTAAAGTTGTTAAGAAAAAATTAACAAAACAGATAGCTGGCAATTCAGCAAGATATAAAACCAAAAAATTAATCGATTTTGTTGGTTTTGCATTAATGATAGTAATGATTTCAATTGTTTATAGTGACAAATTAGGTAATTTGACTGTCGCTTTTGGTGTTGCAGGAGCAGGAATTGCTTTTGCATTACAAGAAGTTATTGCATCTGTTGCGGGTTGGTTAGCAATAATGTTTGGTGGTTTTTATAATATTGGTGATCGGGTAAAAGTAGGAGGTATTAAAGGTGACGTTGTAGATATTGGTGTATTGAGAACTACTCTAATGGAAATAGGAGAGTGGGTAGATGGCGATTTATACAATGGTAGATTGGTATTAATTGCCAATAGCTTTGTATTCAAAGAACCTGTTTTTAATTATTCTGGTGATTTTCCATATTTGTGGGACGAAATTAAGATTCCAATTATGTTTGGTAGTAATTACACAAAAACAGAAAGTATTTTAACACAAATTACTACTGATGTAGTAAAAGAGTATAGTGTAGAAGCACAAAATAGATGGAATAATTTAGTATCTAAATATATGATAGAAAATGCACAAACTACTCCTATGGTAACACTTGCAGTGAATGATAATTGGGTAGAATTTACAGTACGTTACACCGTTTATTTTAAAAAAAGAAGAATAACAAAAAGTGCATTATTTACGCGAATATTAGCAGCTGTCGAAGCTACAAATGGTGAAATAAAGTTTGCTTCTGCAACATTCCAGTTAGTAGAAGGGGCAGAAATAAAAGTAAGGCAAACAAAATAATTTAGTTAAACTACAGTCAATCCAGTATTTTTTTTATGAAAAATACTTTTATAAAAAACACTATATGACGATTTCATTAATAATTTCGCTTTGCTTATTAATACTAATCGCTTATGCATTCGATTTAAGTTCAAAGCATACCAAAATCCCAACGGTTATCATATTACTAATAATGGGTTATTCTATTCATCAAGCCGTTATTTTTTTTGAAATTGAAATTCCTAACCTAGAACCATTACTACCAATTTTGGGAACAATTGGATTGATATTAATTGTTTTAGAAGCTGGATTAGATTTGGAATTGAATAAGAATAAAAAGAAAATAATAAAAAATTCTTTTTTTTCAGCATTGATACCATTACTTTTTTTACTGTTGGTATTTGGATTTGCTATAAACTACTTTACAAATCAAAGCATTATGAAAAGCCTTCTAAATGCTATACCGTTTTGTATAATAAGTAGTGCTATCGCCATTCCGAGTGTTCAAAACTTATCATCGGATAAGAAAGAATTCGTGGTTTATGAAAGTAGTATGTCGGATATTTTTGGAGTAATTCTATTTAATTTTTTTCTTAGTAACGAAGCAATTCACTTAAGCTCATTTGTGACCTTTTTTACTCAAATACTAATTATGTTAGCAATATCATTAGTTGCCAGTTTAGGGTTAGCTTTTTTGATAAAAAAAATTGATCATCATGTGAAATTTATTCCAATAATAGTAATGATAATTTTAGTATATGCTATTGCAAAAATTTATCATTTGCCCGCACTTATATTCATTTTAATTTTTGGATTATTTTTAAATAATTTAGATGAATTAAAAGGATTTAAATTTATAAAGAAACTAAATCCTGAAAAATTAAACATTGAAGTACTTGAGTTTAGTAAACTAATTGCAGAAGTTGCGTTTTTAGTTAGAACGATATTTTTTATTCTTTTTGGATACACCATTACTTCCAAAGTTTTACTTAATAGTGAAACAGTTCCTTTTGCGTTTGGAATTATTGCTCTAATTATTTTAGCCAGAATAATTCAGCTTAAAATATTAAAAATGGAATTATCACCTTTGTTATTTATTGCACCAAGAGGCTTAGTTACAATAATGCTATTTCTATCAATTCCTTTAGCAAAAAAAATTAGTTTCATCGACAATTCTTTAATCATTCAAGTTATCATTTTGAGTGCCATTTTAATGATGTTAGGATTATTGTTTAGCAAAAATAAAGTTGATCAATTGTTATAAATCTAAAACGGAGTGCTATTTTTTGGCACTCATTTTAGATGATTTTTTCAATAGAATTATAGAATAAGCACTTTTAGTAC
>CBDUEE010000298.1:0-2987 GCA_965366105.1 uncultured Flavobacterium sp.
TTATTATATTAAATAAAAATAATATAATCATTTTTTAAAAAAATCAATCTATTTATATAACCACAAAAAACAATTATCATGAAAAAAACAGTTTTAAGTCTAGCGTTAACAACTATAATAGCTGGAACAGTATTAGTAGGATGTAAAGATGCTTCAAAAAAAGAAGCAGATGCTCAAGAAAACGTACAAGATGCAAGAGAAAATCTTGATGACGCAAAAGTAGAATTGTCTGCTGCTAGAAGAGCTGCGACAGAAGAAGAATGGAAAGCATTCAAAGATAGTACAAATGCTACTATCGCTCAAAATGAGGTTCGAATTGCTGAAATGAGAGCTAAAATTAAAAAAACAGGTAAAACTATTGATGATGAATATGCTACAAAAATTCAAGAGTTAGAACAAAAAAACAAAGACATAAAAAACAAATTGGAAGTATATAAAAATGATGCCAATAGTGATTGGGAATCGTTTAAAAAAGAGTACAACCATGATATGGATGACTTAGGTAATTCATTAAAAAACTTCACAGTTGACAATAAATAAGAATTCAAAAATGCGAGTTAGCAACTCGCATTTTTTTATAACAAATTGATTACAAGACTAATAAATCATATAATGATCTATTAATTTTTTATAAAGTGTGAATCTTATAAAATTAACTTAAAGTCTTGTAACAATAACCTTATGTAAGATGCGGATATTTGTAATATAATAATTCAATTAAAAAACATATAAAATGAAAAAATCAAAAAATTTAATTTTCGCATCATTAGCATTAGGATTAATCTCAATTACAGGAATGCAAGCGCAAGACAAAACTGCTTCTTATGGTTTTAAAGGAGGTTTAAATTTTTCAAATCTTTATAGTGATAATGTAGACGATAATAATGTATTGACTGGTTTTAATGCTGGGCTATATGCTAAGTTTCCAATTACAAACAATATTGCTATTCAACCAGAGATAAGCTATACAACAAAGGGAGCAGAATTAGTTTATAATAATGCTTTTGTACAAGGAACTGCAAAATTTAATGTGAATTATATTGAGGTTCCAGTACTATTAGTAATGAATATTACTGATAATTTCAACGTACAAGTTGGTCCTTATGCTGCTTATATGGTAAGTGGGAAAACAACAAATAATTCAAATATTTTTTCTTCTCAAACGGAATTAGATACTAAAGATTTCAACAAGTTTGATGCTGGTATTGCTGGAGGTTTAGGTGTAGACCTGGATGTAGTAAACTTTGGAGTTCGTTACAACTATGGCTTAACTAACGTTGGGAAAGAAAGAAACTACGGAGGAACAAGTTATACATTTCCAGATGCAAAAAATAGTGTTTTGAGCGTTTATGTAGGTTTGAGATTGAACTAATAATTAAATTAATAAAAACTATAAATCATGAGCAATTTACTTTACACCATTGCAGTAATCTTAGTTATATTTTGGGCAATAGGATTCTTTGCATATAGCGTTGGATCAATTATTCATATACTACTTGTGATTGCAGTAATTGCAATACTATTTAGACTTATCCAAGGTAGGAGAATCTAAACATTTTAAATTAAAAAAAAATAATTAACCATAAAAACTAAAAACATGAGTAATCTTCTTTATACAATAGCAGTAATACTAGTCATCTTTTGGGCAATCGGATTTTTCGCATTCAACCTAGGATCTATTATTCACATACTTCTTGTAATTGCTGTAATCGCAATACTATTCAGACTAATATCTGGTAGAAGTATTTAATCAAATTAAAAAAATAAAAAATAATAAATAAAAATAAAAAATTATGAAAGCAGATAAAGTAATATTAGGAGTTGTAGGTGGAGTTGCTGTAGGAGCATTATTAGGAATATTGTTTGCACCTGAAAAAGGAGACAAAACAAGAAGAAAAATAATGGATAAAAGCAATGATTATGCTGACGAATTAAAAGAAAAATTAGATACTTTATTAGGTACAATTACTAACAAGTATGAAAAAATTTGGAAAGAAGGTGAATCTTTACTTGCTGATGGAAAATCAAAATTAAATGATGTAAAAAAAGATGGCGAAGATTTACTTGCTGAAGGAAAGTCAAAATACTATGACGTAAAAAGTGAGATTAAAAATAGCTAATACAATATTTAAGTTTCAATATTAAATATGTCAAAAATTATATTATGGAAAACAACACATCAACAATAGAAACGCTTTTTGAAAGAGCAGAAGATTACACTAGAACAACCGTAGAGTTAATGAAGTTACAAGCAGTTGACAAAACGGCTGATGTTGCCTCTTCAATGGTTTCTCGATTAACAGTTTCTATTGTTTTTGTAATGTTTGCATTCCTAGTAAATATTGGTCTTTCCTTATGGATTGGTGAAATTCTAGGAAAAGCATATTATGGTTTCTTTATAGTATCGAGTTTTTATCTATTAATTTCAATCCTACTTTATCTTTTTAAAGATCCTTGGATTAAAATGCCAGTGAGTAATTTTATAATTGTAAGAATGCTTAAAAAAAGTTAATATGAAAAAGAACAACCACACCGAAACTTTAAGAGAGGCAATACAATTATTAAAACAAAAACAAGTTGAGGATTTAGTAGAATTAAAAGATCAATACTACCAGACTTATGAAAGTTTAAAACCGGTAAACATTATTAAAAATGCATTTGGCCAAATGGCCAATTCATCAGAGTTTAAAGGAAATATCCTTAGTAATGTTATAGGAATCACAACAGGATATTTGACTAAAAAAGTACTAGTTGGATCTACACATAATCCAGTTAAAAGGATTTTAGGAACTTTATTGCAGTTTGTAATAACAAATGTAGTTACAAAAAGAACTGAAAAAACAATAGATGAGGAATTACAAAATTCCTAATTTATGTAATTACTAAATTTTATTTATTAATTTTTAATAATTAATAGGTAACACTACTTTACTTAAAAAAAATTTAAACTTCCCGCAGATTTTACTCAATTAACAGCTTTAAAAAAT
>CBDUEE010000299.1:0-2979 GCA_965366105.1 uncultured Flavobacterium sp.
TTTAAAAACAGGCCCAGCAACATCAGCACCATAATAATTATTTAAAGCTGTGTTCGGTTTATGAACCACAACAATACAAGAATATTTAGGCTCATCCGCGGGAAAATAACCTACAAATGAAGATGCATAATACATTCCAGATCTTCCGCTTTTTCCGTACCCCACTTGCGCTGTACCAGTTTTACCAGCCATTGAGAAATCCTTAGAGTACAATTTAGAACCAGTACCTTTTTTAACTACATTTTCTAAAACAGCACGCAACTTTAAAATAGTAGATTGTGAACAGATTCTGGGAATCAAAACCTCTTTATCATATTTCTTAATTGTTCTATTCCACTCTTTAATTTCAGAAACAAACTGAGGTTTTACCATTTCCCCATTATTTGCAACAGCATTGTAAAAAGCTAAAGTTTGCATCGGTGTGATAGAAACTCCATATCCAAATGCCATCCAAGGCAGTGATATATTAGACCAATGTTTGTCTTTTGGTTGCGGAACATACGGCGCTCCCTCTCCTTTAATTGAAAGTCCTAATTTTCTATTTAAACCAAAATTATTCAGATGATTTACAAATTTTGAAGGCTCATTTTTGTACGCTTCGTAAACCGCTTTAACCATTACTGTATTAGACGAAAGCTCAAATCCCCTTGCTAACGAAATTTTCTGTGGACCACCTCTATGAGAATCTTCCACTCTTCTTCCGCTGTACATAATCAGCCCACCATTTCTATCGTAAACAGTACTAGTGTCTGCTTTTTTGTCTTCAAGAAGCGCCATTAAATCGGCTAGTTTATACGTAGAACCAGGTTCGTGCGACTCGGCGACAGCATAATTAGTAGTTTCATAATACGTTCCGTCATTCGCTCTTCCTAAATTCGAAATCGCTTTTACATGACCTGTTTTTGTTTCCATAACAACAACAGAACCGTGATCAGCTTGGTAAATTTCTAACTGCTTCAATAACGCGTGATGCGCAATATCCTGTATATAAACATCGATAGTTGATATAACATCATATCCGTCTTGAGGATCAACTTCATTTAAATCTCTTATTGGCTTCCACTGCCCTTTCGCAATTTTTTGTTTTAAAATCTTACCGTCTTTGCCATTAAGATAATCTCTAAACGCCCACTCAATTCCTTTACCATCATAAGACTCGCCTTTTGAAGTGCGCTCATATCCTACTGTTCGTTCGGCGATTTTACCTATTGGATGCTCTCTTACCGTTTCTTGCTCGATTATAATTCCACCTTTATAAGCTCCCAAATTAAACAATGGAAAACCTTTAATTTTAAAGTATTGTGTATAACTCAATTTACGAGCTATCAAATAATATCTGTTTTTATTCGCTCTGGCTTTTCGGAGTTCATTTTCATAAAAACCAGATGACTTACCTAGAACTGTCGCTAATGAATCTGACAATGCTTTAACGTTTTTCTCGAATGATTCTGCTTTTGGAGCTAAAGCATCAAAACGTATTTCATAATTTGGAATTGAAGTAGCCAAAAGACTGCCATCAGCAGAATAAATATTTCCTTTATTGGCTGGAATTACAAAATTCCTAACGGTTCGTTCTTTAGCTAACTTTCTATAATAATCCCCTTCAACCCACTGAATATTAGTTAATTTGACAGCAATAGCAATAGCCATGACACAAATGCCAACAGCTACCAGATAAATTCTGTATGATATTTGCTTGTCTTCTACTGCCATAATTTTTCTAAAAAGGTTTTCTCTTTTTCTTTTTTAACTTCTATTTTTACCGGTGGCACTGTTGATGGAAAAATCTCTTTTTCAATCATCTTTTCGGACACTGTGGATTCCATTTTCAATTTCATCAGCTCGGAGCGTCTATCCACAAATTCAGAACGCAACTCCTTAGCTTGATTGGTCAACTCAACAATCTTAAATACTTTTTGTTCAAATCTTTGCGTATTTACAATCATTAGAATAGCCAATAAAATTATAAAAACGATAAAACGCCAGTTTTTTACTGCATCCTCATTATTAAGGAACTTTGCTTTTAATAAACTGTAGACTCCGTTTTTCATTGCTATTATTGATTATCTCTTTTCTGCTATTCTTAATTTGGCACTTCTAGCTCTATTATTCTCTTTTATCTCTTGATTATCAGGTACTATTAATTTTCCGACAGTTTTGAACGGAACCGAAAAGTTGCCAAAAAAATCACGTTCAGGCTCTCCTTCAAACATACCATTTTTCATAAACCGCTTTACTAATCTGTCTTCTAATGAATGATACGAGATTACACTTAACCTTCCTGCTGTATTTAATACTTCTAGAGATTGCTCTAAAAACTCTTTCAAAACATCCATTTCTTGATTCACTTCGATTCGGATAGCTTGATAAATCTGAGCTAAAATTTTATTCCTAACTCTTTCTGGTAGGAATCGAGCTAAAACCTCTTTCAATTGATCCGTTGTCTTGATTGGACTATTCTCTCTAGACTCAATTATTGTTCTTGCTAAAAGTGGTGCATTTTTTAATTCGCCATAATCTAAGAATACCCTTTTTAGATTAGCCTCGTCATATTCATTAACCACTTTATAGGCATTTAAGTCATTTTTTTGACTCATTCTCATATCCAATCCAGCATCAAAACGAGTAGAAAAGCCTCTTTCTGGAACATCAAACTGATGTGAAGAAACCCCTAAATCTGCTAAAATTCCGTCTACACTTTTAATTCCATAGAAACGCATAAAACGTTTTATAAACCTAAAATTTTCATTAATCAGCGTAAATCTTTCGTCTGCCAAGGTATTTGCTAAAGCATCTTCATCTTGATCAAAAGCAAATAATTTTCCGTTTGGGCCCAGTCTACTCAAAATCTCTTTCGAATGTCCTCCTCCACCAAAAGTCACATCTACATAAATGCCGTCAGGCTTAATATTTAAACCATCTACTGATGCATGAAGCAAAACCGGATTATGATATTCCATTGTCGTCGTCATTTATATT
>CBDUEE010000300.1:0-2975 GCA_965366105.1 uncultured Flavobacterium sp.
CTTTACACCCAAAACAAAACTGGTGCAAATTACGCACATGATAAACTGGATTGGCCAAAAAATGCCAGTGCGAAAAATAGCAGATGAAGCAAAGAAAAAAAACATCGATGTGCTGGTTGATGGCGCCCACACTTTTGCTCATTTTGAGTTTTTAATACCCGATTTAAATTGTGATTATTTTGGCACCAGTCTGCACAAATGGCTGGGAGCGCCTGTGGGTACGGGTATGCTGTATGTGCGTAAAGAAAAAATAAAAGATGTTTGGCCGTTGTTTGGTGCGGTAGAAAAGCAAGAAGATAATATCCGAAAGTTTGAACATCTTGGAACCCGTCCGTTTTATATTGAAGAAGCAATTGAAATTCCAGCCATGGAAAGCACGACGTCAGAATTGATTGTTGCCCTTAGAGTGGCTTCGCTAAAAAAGAAAATGAGCGTTTCTCAGGAAACTATCGAAAACCTAGAGCGTGTTCTAAAACAAGCCGATTTAGTAAAGTTTGCCAAATCAAAACCATTGGATTTCGAAATTACAGAGGATAGAAATAAAATTCAGAAGGTGATTTTAACACTAGATAATTCGATTCCAGTTGAAGTGGAAGCTGATGAAGATATGTTGTTAAACGAAGCACAAAGACAAAAACAGATACAAATTCAACTAGAGAAGCAGCGTAAAAAACGAATTGTAACTGCTGTAGCTTCAGTAGCTTTCATATTGTTTGCTGTGACCACATTTTTCATTATTACTAAAGGTTTTGATTACGTAAAAGATAATATTTTAGGTCATCCAACAAAAGAATTATTAGAAGGCGAATGGATCAAAAGTGAATATGGAAATCCAGGAATAGTAATAGAAACTCCGAAGGTGTTAAAGAGGGTTGACTTGACTAAAACCTTGCCTAAAGATGGCATGGCGTTAATAAAAGAGATGCAATCTTTTGCTTATGGAAGTGTTTTAGATCAATTTTATCTAATGGTTTCAACTTTAAAATTCAAACAAGAAACAGAAATCGATTTAACTAAATCAATGGATGGTGTTTTGCAGTCACTTGAATCGCAAGGTGCTCAAAACATGATTGTGAAGCAGGAAGAATTTGAAACCAAAGAAGGTGTAAAAGGTGTAAAAGCCTATGGGACTTTTTCGCAAATGGATGCTTTGACAAAATCGAGTGTTAAATTATATTATGAAGCTTTGTTGTTTAGTCAAGAAGGTGGATTACAGCAAATAATATTAATGCACGAAGAAGGAGATAAATACGGTAATGAAATTTCAGAACGAGTTTTGAACTCGGTGGAATTAAAACAAGTAACTAAATAATGGATAAAATAACTTTTTTAAACCCAGAATTTTTTTGGTTATTTCTACTGATTCCAGCAGCTATTTTTTGGTTATTTTGGAAAAAAAATGAGCAAACAGCAACTTTAAAAATAAGTTCTTTGCAGGGTTTTAAAGGATCAGAATCTACTCTAACTAAATTAAAACCAATTTTAAATGGCTTTAGAATTGTTGCGTTGTGTTCTTTAATTATCGCCTTAGCAAGACCAAGAACGGTGGATGTGAGTAACAAAACTAAAACCACAAAAGGAATTGATATTGTAATGGCAATTGACGTATCAGGAAGTATGCTGGCTAAAGATTTAAAGCCAAACCGACTCGAAGCGCTTAAAAAAGTGGCAGCCGACTTTGTAGAAGAACGACCAAATGATAGAATAGGATTAGTTATTTATGCATCAGAAGCTTACACAAAAACACCAGTAACCAGCGATAAACCAATTATTCTGGAGGCGATCAAAACCATCAAGTACGATAATGTTTTGCAAGATGGAACAGGAATTGGAATGGGATTAGCCACTGCTGTGAACCGATTGAAAGATAGTAAAGCCAAGAGTAAAGTGATAATTCTGCTGACAGACGGTGTCAATAATGCTGGATTTATTGAGCCAGAAACAGCTGCAGATATTGCAAAACAATACGGAATTAAAGTATATACCATTGGTATTGGAACAAATGGAATGGCGATGTCTCCGTATGCAATTTCGCCAAATGGACAGTTTTTATTTCAAAACATGAAAGTGGAAATTGACGAACAATTGATGAAAAACATTGCTGCCAAAACCGATGGAAAATACTTTAGAGCAACGAGTAATTCTAAGTTAGCAGAGATTTATGCTTCTATCAATAAACTGGAAACTACTGAAATTGAAGAATTAAAATTTTATGATTATGATGAAAAATACAGAGCTTTTGTTTGGCTTGCCGGTTTTTTATTATTAGCTGAATTTGGCTTGAGAAAAACAGTTTTCAGAAGTTTTATTTAACTTTTAAACACGAGGTTCACAAGGAAGGCACTGTGACCACTAAGTGCTAAACAAATTATATATAATATGGATGAAAATGAAATATCAAAAATTGTTTTTGAAAGTGCATTAAAAATTCATAAAGTTTTAGGCCCTGGTTTATTAGAAAGTGCATATGAGGAATGTTTGTTTTACGAACTTAAGAAATATGATTTAAAAGTTGAAAAACAAAAACAATTACCACTGGTCTATGAAGAAGTTAGATTAGATGTTGGTTATAGGATTGATATTAGTATTGAAGATAAATTTATTGTTGAAATAAAATCAGTCGAGGCGCTTACTGATGTGCATTTAGCTCAGTTGTTGACTTATTTAAAATTATCAAATTGTAAATTAGGATTGTTGATCAATTTTAATGTCAGTTTATTAAAGAATGGTGTTAGAAGAGTAATTAATGGAACTTTATAAATACACATTAATTTGGTGCACTTTGTGAAAAAACTTTGTGACCATTGTGGTTAAAGAATATGGAATTAGACGAAAAAAAATATTTGTATCTCCTTTTTATACTACCGCTTATCGTGTTAGTTTTTCTTGCTAATTTATATTGGAAAAGAAAAAAGAAACGAGAGTTTGGAGATTTAGAAATGGTGAAAAAATTGAGTCCTGAAAGCTCTGTTTTT
>CBDUEE010000301.1:0-2959 GCA_965366105.1 uncultured Flavobacterium sp.
GTTAACTCCGCTAAATTCGGTGCTCTAAATCCTGAAGCAATATTTAAACGCAAAGTCAAATCATCCGCTAGATTAGTTTTATATCCTAAAGCAGCATTAAAACTGTCGTAGCTTTTACTGATTGCTTCAAATGAACCTGCATCGCCTGGAATTCCCTGTGCATCTGTTGTGATTTTTCTGTTATCAAAACGCAAGCCAGCTTGTAACACATTGGTTTTCCACTCATAATTAGCGGTTCCAAAAACTCCAAAATCATTTGTAGTTGCATCTGGAATTAAATATTCCTCTCCTGAATTTTTGTTACTTTGATGCATTCCTTGGATTCCAACAATGGTTTCTATTTTACCTGTTTTTGGCAAATGGTATTTAACATTATAATTGAAGGTTTTCAATTTCATATGTAAAGCGGCTTCGTTGCTATCTACAAACTCACTTCTATCATTAGCTATATATCCCAAATCCAGATCTATTTTTGAGTTTTTTAAATAAAAAATAGAATTCAAACTTAATAAATGATTAAAGATTCCCTGTTTCGGGAATTCTGTTTTTTTAGTTGTGGCTTGTTCTGCAATGCCATTCTCTGGCATTCCTAAGTCTAAATTGTTGTAATTGTAACGCAGCACACTTGAAAAATTAGAATTGCTGTATCCGATTCCTGTTTTAAAATCAGTTTCGTTATAACGGGTATTTGTTACTCGGTCTCCCTTGGCAATTTGATAATCAGAATGCGTATTGTAACTTCCTCGAGTCATAAATTTCCAGTTATCCGTAGAGGTCTTTAATCCCAATGAGGAATTACTACCTTGCGTATTAGAGAAATATTTTTGACTAAAATTACCTTTGAAAGTATTGGCATTGGCAAATTTTTCTGGGTTAAAATACAAAACGCCACCCAAAGCATCGGAACCATAAAGTAAAGAAGCTGGTCCTTTGATAACCTCAACGCTTTCTACCCCAGCATCATTTAATCCCAAACCGTGTTCATCACCAAATTGTTGATTTTCTATTCGGACACCTTGTGAATACACTAAAACTCGATTTCCACTCAAACCTCGAATTACAGGCTTCCCTATAGAAGTTCCTGTTGAAACTTGAGAAACTCCAGGAATAGTAGCCAATCCTTCGATCAAAGTGGCTGTTCCTTTTCGTTGTAGATTTTTGATGGTTTCATGTTCCACTTTCATCACGTTTTGTGATTGAATTTTGTTGAAAGCTGTCGAAACAATAACCTCATCCATTTCGAAAATAGCTTCTTCGAGGATTACGTTAAGAACATTTTCTTTTGAAAAAGTTTTTACAGTTTTATTTTGGGTAGCATATCCTAAGAAGTTAAAAGTGATTTTTAGGTTTCGGTTTGGTAAGTTGGAAAATAAATACTTTCCGTTTTCGTCCGTAAATGTTTCTTTGTTTAATTCTGAGATAGAAACAGAAACGCCCTTTAAAGATTGATTTGTTAAATCGGTTACAGTTCCCGAAATTGAATTTTGTGCATGAAGCATCGCGGAACACGCCAAGAATAGGGCTATGATAAGTTTTTTCATTGTAAATGATTGTAGTATTCCTATCGTCGAAATTCTTAAAATAAGTAATCGTTGAAATTGGAAATATTTAGTAAATAAAAATAAGTGTCCAACAAAATCAAATCAATGAAATTGTATGGAAAATAAATTCAGCAGGAGCTGAAATAAATTTAGCTTACACTATTTACCGGTGGACCGCGAAGGAAATAGGTACTGCCAGAAAACGAAATAATAATTTCTGTTGCAATACTAAAATAAGGGATTTCTCCAATACTGGAATATAATTTATAGGAGAAATCGGTTGGAGTGAGATAACTGCTTATCGAGAAATGACAAACATAGCAATGGTCTACGTTATGGTGCTGATGTGTAATCTCGGTACCAGAAACATTATATTTATGATCACAATGTTTTTCAGAAAGCTGCTTTGATATATGCTCATAAGTATGCAATGATTGAAACAATATCGAGAACAATACTGTAATAACCAGAGAAAGACTTATTATAAGCTTATTTCTTTTCATCGTTGGCAAAGGTAACAAAACAAAAAACTACAACCGTAAAAGTTGTAGTTTTTTAATAATATCTTAATTTAGGAGTAATTATACCAAATTATTTGCAACTAAATATTCTGCTATTTGTATAGTGTTTGTCGCAGCTCCTTTTCTTAAATTATCAGCAACAATCCACATATTCAAGGTGTTTTCTTGGCTTTCATCACGACGAATTCTACCTACAAACACATCATCTTTTCCTTGCGCATACATAGGCATTGGATAGGTAAAAGTGTCATTATTATCCTGAACAACTATTCCATCAGTATGATGCAAAATACTTCTGACGTCGCTTACATCAAAATCGTTTGAGAATTCTATGTTTACCGCTTCACTATGTCCACCTACAATGGGTACACGAACTGCTGTAGCTGTAACCGCGATAGTATTGTCACTCAATATTTTCTTAGTTTCACGAACTAATTTCATTTCCTCTTTGGTGTACCCATTTTCTTCGAAAGAATCACATTGTGGAATTGCATTTCTATGAATTGGGTATTTATAGGCCATTTCTCCCTTAACTCCTGCGTATTCATTATCCAATTGTTGTACTGCCTTCACACCAGTTCCAGTTATGGATTGATAGGTAGAAACGATAACACGCTTGATATTGTATTTTTTATGTAAAGGAGCCAAAACTAAAACCATTTGAATAGTAGAACAGTTTGGGTTTGCAATAATTTTATCTTCTTTTGTCAATTCGTTAGCATTGATTTCAGGAACAATCAATTTTTTAGATGGATCCATTCTCCAAGCCGATGAATTATCGATAACCGTAGTTCCTGCTGCCGCAAACTTTGGAGCCCACTCTAAAGAAGTATCACCACCGGCAGAAAATAAAGCAATATCTGCTTTGCTATCAACAGCAGTTTGTAATCCTACAAC
>CBDUEE010000302.1:0-2943 GCA_965366105.1 uncultured Flavobacterium sp.
CTCTAGATGATGCCATACGACTGGCGATCACTTATTTTGATGAAAAAAGTAAAACAAGTAAATTATTAGTTTTGATTTCGGATGGCGAAGATCATTCTGACGATGCCCAAGCGGCAGCCGAAGAAGCCAACAAAGCAGGATTAAAAATTATTACAATAAGTATAGGAACTGAAAAAGGGGCTACGATTCCGTTGAAGAGTAATGGTGTAGTTCAAGGTTTCCAAAAAGACAACAATAATGAAGTGGTCATTACCAAGATGAACAGAGCGAGTTTAGAAGCCATTGCAAAAGCGACTAAAGGAGGTTATGTAAACGGGAATAATACTAAAGAGGTTTTAGAATACATCAAAGCCACTTTAGATAAGATTCAAAAAACTGAATTTGAAGCTACTGAAATGGCTGATTTTCAATCGCAATTTCAATGGTTTTTAGGTTTTGCTTTTTTGCTGTTATTTGCTGATGTTTTCCTGCTGGAAAGAAAAACGAAGTGGGTTAAAAAGTTGGATTTATTTAACGAGAATAAATAATTATTTCTAAAAGGCTTACCTCCTTTTAGGCATATAGACACAATAAATGAAAAGATTTAAAAACATCATACTGACTTTTTTTATGTTCGCATGTTCGGCAACTGCTGGATTGTATGCACAAGAGAAAGATAGAGTTTTGCCTCAAGCAAATAAGGAATATGCAGAGAGTAAATTTGCAGACGCTGAGGCAGATTATAGGATTTCAGATTCTAATTTTCCCAATAAAGCTACTGCGCCTTATAATTTGGGTAATACTATTTATAAGCAAAAACAATCCTCAGAAGCAAAATTTGCTTATGCAAAATCGATAAAAAATGCTAAAACAAGGACAGAAAAACACCGTGCCTTTCATAATTTAGGGAATGTTTTCATGAATGAGAAAGATTATACGCAAGCAGTTGAGGCTTATAAAAATGCATTACGAAACGATCCAACAGATGAGCAAACCCGCTACAATTATGCTTTAGCTAAGAAAATGCTGAAAGATAATCCTCCAAAGGATGATAAGAAAAAAGACGACAAGAAGGATAAAGATAAAGACAAGAAAGACGATAAAAAAGACGGCGAAAAAGACAAAAAAGACCAAGATAAGGACAAAGACAAAGATAAGAAGGACGATAAAGGCGATCAGGATAAACAAAAGAAAGATCCTAAACAAGATGATAAAGGAGAGCCTAAGCCAACTCCAGGTGGGATTTCTAAAGAACGCTTAGAAAATCTTTTGAATGCCGTGAATAAAGAAGAAAAGAAAGTTCAGGATAAAGTGAACGCACAAAAGGTAAAAGGAAAACCGGTTAAAACAGAAAAGGATTGGTAATTCAATCTCATACTTTGAAAATGAAAAAATATTTAGTAGCAATTGTCTTATTGGTATGCGGTTCTCTTAGTGCGCAGGTTCAGTTTGAAGCTCGAGTTAGTAAAACTACAGTAGCTTTAAACGAAAGATTGCGCATTGATTTTATGATGAATGTTGACGGAGATAATTTTGTTCAACCATCTTTCGAGGGTTTTAGAATTATAGCTGGACCCAGTCAGCAAGTGAGTCAATCGTGGGTAAACGGAAGAAGCTCTTTTGAAAAAGCATATTCCTATTTTTTAGTGCCAAATCAAAAAGGAACCTTTATTATTAAGCCCGCAGCCATAGAATATAATGGTCAGATTTACAGAACAGCGCCTATAAAGATTAATGTTACTGCTGCTCAAGAACAGCCAAGAGATCCTAATGATACCCAACAAATAACTGCAGATGAAAACTTATATTTGGTTGCAGATGTATCCAAAGATAATTTGTATGTAAACGAACCTACAACGGTAATTTACAAACTGTATTTTGCTAATGTTGGAATTTCTAATTTTAGAGAATTAAGCAAACCAAAATACAATGATTTTTGGAGTCAAAACATTGAAATAAAACAACTTGTAGCGGAGGAAGGATTGTTTAAAGGACAAAATTACCGTTTCGTAGTGCTTAAGAAAGTTGTTTTGTATCCTCAGAAATCTGGAAAACTTAAAATTGAGCCTTTATCATTAGACATTGATGTGCAATTGCCTTCCAATCGTCGAGATATGTTTGGTAGAATGGTGCTTACCGAAACCAGCAAGCGCGTTTCTGCTGGAAGTAAAACCATAAATGTCAAACCTCTTCCAGAAGCTGGAAAACCTGAAAATTTTAGTGGTGCTGTAGGAAATTTTGATTTTAAAGTTACGCCGTCTAAAAACAACTTAAAAAATGGTGAAAGCCTTGATTTAGTGGTTAGCGTAACCGGAAAAGGAAATTTAAAATTATTTAGTTTGCCTAAACCAGAAGTACCCAATGCGCTAGAAATGTATGATGCTGTTCACAGTGAGGATATTAGTACACCACTATCAGGAATGAGTGGAAAATCTTCTGATAGTTATACTATAGTTCCACAGTATAAGGGGAATTATCCAGTAAAAGCAATGCAGTTTTCGTATTTCGATTTGAGTTCAAGGACCTATAAGACAATCACTTCTCCGGAGATAATGATTAATGTTTTAGAAGGAGCTACTCCTGTTGATTCAACTACAAATGGGAACAAAAATAAAATTGCGGATATAGAGCATTTTAAATCTATTAAATTAAAGACGAAACTTACTAATATAGACACGCATGATTTCTTTGGATCTAATTTGTTTCTCGGCTTATTGTTTATTCCATTTTTGTTATTGCCATTGATTGTTTTGTATAAAAATAAAAAAGATGCTATGGCTGGTGATATTTCTGGAAATCGTATTCGTATGAATAATAGATTAGCAAAGAAATATCTGTCAGAAGCAAAGAAGCAAATTAAAAATAAAGAACTTTTTTACATTGCTCTTGAGAAAGCGATGCATAATTTCTTGAAAGCTAAATTGCATATTGAAACTACAGAAATGAGTAAGGATAATATTCAGG
>CBDUEE010000303.1:0-2942 GCA_965366105.1 uncultured Flavobacterium sp.
TTATCATTATTTATCTGCTATTAAAAAAAATGTTTTATTCTAAAGTTACTACTTCAAAAATCAACATTTTATATTTGGAATTTAAAATCAATTTCAAAAAATTCTGAAATCAAATAATCGTTACTCTTTATTTTATAATCTTGCTGGCTCTACCCATTTGAAAATATGAGATTCTTGTGGAATGACTAATCTTTCTGAAATTTTCGCCATTCTACCAGGCAATTTCATCAAATAATCACGTGCTTTTTCTGCTTCATCTGTCAAACCACCAATTTTATCAATTTCCCACTTATCAATTAATTTTTGCATGATATCTACATAATCGGCAGCGGTGTATACTCCAATTCGTTGAGCCGAATCAGAAAACTGCTCGAAAGCAGAACTAATTTTCTCGCCCGATTCTCTTAAGAAATGCGCTGGCATAACGATTTTGGCTTTCATCATGTATTGAAAAGCAAGCATCATTTCACTAGGATCTACTTGAAAAATACGATTTACAAATTCGCTATACGCATGATGATGACGCATTTCGTCACCAGCAATCATTTTGCACATTTTAGACAATTTGTTATCACCATATTTCTTAGCCATTTGTGCTACTCTATTATGAGAAACATACGTGGCTAATTCTTGAAAACTAGTGTAAACGAAATTTTTATAAGGATCTCTTCCTGTTCCAATATCAAAACCATCATTAATAAGATGTTGCGTTGTTATTTCTACTTCACGCATGTTCACACGACCTGATAAATACAAGTACTTGTTTAATAAATCACCATGACGATTTTCCTCACCAGTCCACTGTCTAATCCATTTAGACCAACCGTTCCTCTCTACATTATCAATTCCCTCTACGTCCATTAACCAGGATTCGTATGTAGGTAAGGCTTCTTCCGTAATGGTATCACCTACTAGAGTTACCCAGAAATCATAAGGCAAATCTTTTGCAATTTCACGTAATTCTTTGACCTCATCAAAAAAAGTATCGCTCTGAGAATTCGGTAAAAAATCGGTTGGTTGCCATATTTTTTCTACTGGAATTAGATACTGATCGACAAAGCTATCTACGTTTTTCTCTAAAAACTGCATTACTTCTAATCGAATGTTTTTTATTGACATTATTTATAATTTAAATTTTTATTCCTTCAACAACTGTTTTTTCTGTTATTTCCATTAACTTTTCAAAATCATAATCCGCAACTGCTAATGGCTTATGTACTACAAAGGTAAGGCGATTTCCTAAACCTAAAGGGAAAAACCCGTATTTTACCATTTTCCATGAATTATTTATACTTACTGGAACTACATAAGCCGATGGTGCGTATTTGCACAAAATTTTCAAACCACTTTGAGCAAATTCCTTAGGTTTTCCTGTTTTACTTCTAGTTCCTTCGGGAAAAATAACGGCTGAACGATTATTTAATTCTATATATTCACCCAAACCTTTGATGGCAGGAATGGCTTGCTTAGGATCTTTTCGATCAATTAAAACTGAACCACCGTGGCGTAAATTAAATGACACACTCGGAATACCACTACCTAACTCTTTCTTACTGACAAATTTACAATGAAAGCGTCGAAAAAACCAAAACATAGCAATAATATCATACATACTCTGATGATTGGACACAAAAATCAAAGGAACATTTTTAGGAATACTTTCTATATTTTCAAATTTGTATGTCGTTCCTAAAAGATTTGTACATCCCAACAAGAAAAAATTCAAATAATCAACACTTACCTTATGGGCTTGATAGCCAAAAACATGAAAGCAAATCCACTGAATGGGGTGAAAAATAACCAAAAAAAGACCGAAAAATAAATAATAAATTACGGAAATGGGATACGAAATTATTTTCTGCATGCTTTTAAAATTAACTGCAAAAGTAAGAAATATATTTTTAGTGCTATTTAAATCCAAAACAATATATCGACTCAAGGTTTAATTGTAACTTTGTACTTCAAAATTTATGCCTTTTTCTACTACAATGAACTTTAAATACCCTAAAAACGAAAAGCTAAAAAGCAAAATCACTATTGGATTACTGTTTACTGAAGGAAAATCAGTTTCAAAATATCCTTTGCGATTAGTCTATAAGTCAGGTACTTTTGGCGAAGGCGAAAAAATAAAAATGGGTGTTTCTGTTTCAAAAAAGAATTTCAAGAAAGCCGTAGATCGCAATTATTTCAAACGCATCCTTCGCGAAACTTATCGTCTGAACAAACATTTACTGATTGACAATTTAGATCAACCGTGCTCCTTTATGTTTTTTTATCAAACTAAAGATCGATTGTCTTACCAAGAAATCAATACCAAAACGATTCAATTATTCGAGAAATTCATCGCTCAAAACTGCAATAAAATTATTTTAGAAAACGATTCCAATTTAGAAAATCAATAATTCGTTTGTACTAAATACTACATACCAAGATTTGCCTATAGCATGGCTATAAATATTGAGGATTTATTTCTAATTTAGTGCTTTCTAATTTAGTCCCAAAAACCATGAAGTTTCCTTTTCAAAAAAAAATCATAATTCCTATCGTCGCTTCGGCATTTTTATTTGTTGGAACTAGTTTCAAAGATGATTTTTTTGAAATTGCCAAACAAATAGAAATATTCACGACGCTTTTCAAGGAATTGAATATGAATTATGTTGATGAAACCAATCCTGGTGATTTAATGGACAAGGCTATCAAAGGAATGCTTGCCAGTTTAGATCCGTACACCGTTTATTTCAATGAGCAAGATGTTTTAAAATTCAAGATAAACAGCACTGGAGAATATACTGGAATTGGCGCTATGCTTTCCCGAAAAAAAGACCAATTGATTATCAAAGAAGTGTATAAAAATTTTCCAGCTGACAAAGCAGGACTAAAAGCAGGTGACGAAATCATTCAAATAGGTGATGTAAAAATAGCAGATTATAAAGACGAAGCCT
>CBDUEE010000304.1:0-2925 GCA_965366105.1 uncultured Flavobacterium sp.
CCATTAGTAAGCGTTATAGACTTCGAAAATGAATGTCTAGTTAATGTTAAATGTAATTTCTTTTTAAATGTCGCAAACGGCTCTAATTTCATTCAAACAGCTATTCATTTTCTGATTACGAAAGACAGGCAGAATTATATCTGCATTAATGCATTTAGGATTGCTAGTATATCTTTGAATGATTTTCTACGCAATCGGTAATAATATAATCTTTGACTTTGCGTAGTTTTCTGTCTATTTTTAAATATCCGTTTATGAACATCCATACAAATTACTATATGATCCTTTGTAAGTTTCTGCACATCAATATGGACGATAAAAGACTAAACGTTTGGCATTTTGCTCTTTTACTTACTATATTAAGTTTAGGATATAGACAGGGACAAAAACAAAATATTAAAGTTAGCCGCAGCAGGATTATGGCTTTATCCCACATCATCACACTACCTAACTATCACAAGTACTTTAAAGAACTGCAATGTTTCGGGTAAATAGAATATACTCTCTCATACCATCCTAGTGTTAGGAGTGAAATTAAATTGAACAAAAAAGAGGTTATTTCATAATAGTTGAAACAACCTCTTATCTTGCATTTGATCAAAACAGCTAAAGCTTTACAAATTTAAATGTATTGTAAATTTAAATGTTTGACTGGGGGGGCATTATTATTATTATTATTATTATCTATTATTCATAACTTCCTACTTGTAAAGAATTACGGATATTTACCTGTATGTTACTTTTCCTAAAGTGCCTCCAAATTTTGATTAGATACATTATATTTTTTCTTGATATCTTTTATTTCTTTCTCTAATCTACGAAGAATAGCAGCATCTGATTCACACATGATTGGTTTAGTTTTATTTAAACGTTTATTTAAAAGTGCCATTTCCCGCCCAACTGTAATCTGCTCTGTTATAGCATATGCTTCCGTTTGTTTAACTGATGAATGTCCCAGCATTTCTTTAACTACATTAATAGGGACGTTATTTTGTAATGTTACAGTGCTTCCAAACGTCCTGCGAGCCATATGAGTATTTAGAGTAAAGGGAAAACCGCACAGTACAGCAATTTCCTTTAGATATTCGTTCATTTTTTGATTAGAAGAAACGGGTAAGACTGTACCACGTTGTAAACAGATAGGATGTTCTTTATATTTTTCAATTATCTGTAGCGCCTGTGGTAGGAGAGGAACATTCGTTGAGGATCCCGTTTTTTGTCTTTCGGTCATAATCCACGATTGTGTGTCGACCCCCATTTTAATATCTGTTTTTTTTAATTGATATGCGTCGATATAAGCCAGTCCTGTATAACATTGAAAGACGAATACATCTCTTACTACATTTAAGCGTTCAGTAGTAAAATAATGTCGCTCTAATTCATATAACTCTTGAGTGGAAAGAGGCTTTTTAATGATTTTAGTTTTTTTGCTTTTAAAGTTCTTAAATGGATCTTTCAAGATAACTTCTTTATCGATAGCACGAATGACTATTTTTTTGAAATTAGCGATGTATTTAAGCGTTGTATTATTACTGCATTTGCGAACTGATCTTAAGTAAAATTCAAAATCCTTTATAAATTCGAGATTTAAATCTGTAAATTCAAGATCACTCGCATTAAATTTAAGTTCTGTAAATGCTCTTAAATGATTAATCGTAATAGTGAAACGATCGAGAGTTCCTTTCGCATATCCTCTTCCTAGTAATGCTGTCATTTCTGCATTGTGCTTTTCAAACTCTTCTAGCACTTTAGTTCTGGGAGTAATCTTACCTAGCAAATGATCCATAACCTTCTGGGAAGTTATTAGTTTTCCGCTGTACATAATTTCTGTCTTGTACTCATTGACTTTTAGAGTCAGAGAATCTAAAAAAAAATTAAGTGATTTTGCATCTTCTTTACTACCAATCGCCCTTTCTGCTTTTTGATCCCAACGTGCGATGTCCCATTTACGTTTTGTAGATGTTTCTTTTGGTATTCCATCTACAGTAATTCTAAGATAAACGGTTCTAATTTTACTTTCATTGCGGGGGATTTTCAAAAAGAAAACCAGCCCAAAACTGCTTTCTAACATAATTCAACGTTTTAGATTAATAAATGTAGAATTATAACTTCAAAAAATCAAGTCGTTAAGCACGTTAACCCCTATGTTTATAGGTGTTTAGATGGTATTCTGTGGCACATTTTAAAATATACAAATGTGCCACGATTCTGCCATAAAAACTTTGAACGATATTATAAATATTGACAAAGTGCAGAAAAACAAAAAAGCCTGCAAATCGTTGGATTTGCAGGCTTAACACGTTTTTTTGTGGGTTTTTGAAAAGATTGATAAACCTTGGTTTTACTATCTTTAACCCTTTTCGTGGGGAGAGTAGGATTCGAACCTACGAAGACGTAGTCAGCAGATTTACAGTCTGCCCTCGTTGGCCGCTTGAGTATCTCCCCTAGGCCTTTGAGTACAACAGTTACCTGTTGTGAGCGGTGCAAATATAGAAACTGTTTTTGTTTCTGCAAACAAAATTTGTACTTAATTTCAGTATTATTTTTAACACATTGGTATTGAATAAAATAAAAAAAATCTCCGCTAGGGAGATTTTTTTATTTGCGTTAAACTAAGTGTTTATTTTGCTAAAAGCTCAACTATTTTAGCTCTTAATGCGTCACCTCTTAAATCTTTTGCTACCACATTTCCTGCAGCATCAAGTATAAAAGTAGCAGGAATAGCTTCAACGTGATATAGCTTTGCTATTGGTTCATCCCAAAATTTTAAATTAGAAACATGAGTCCATGTTAATTTATCTTTTGCGATTGCTTCTTTCCATTTAGTAGCATCTTTGTCTAAGGATACTCCAATAATGTTAAGACCTTTAGCGTGTAAATCGTTATAAATTGCAACAACGTTCGGATTTTCTTGACGACATGGAC
>CBDUEE010000305.1:0-2908 GCA_965366105.1 uncultured Flavobacterium sp.
GTGAGCGATCCGCCTTATCGCAGATTGTGTAAAATGCACGGTGCTGATATGATGTATTCGGAATTTATTTCCTCAGAAGGATTAATTCGTGATGCGATCAAAAGCCGAATGAAGTTAGACATTTTTGATTATGAACGTCCCGTTGGTATTCAAATATTTGGTGGAGATGAGGAAGCGATGGCCATGTCCTCTAAAATTGTCTCTGCTGTAAATCCTGATTTAATAGACATTAATTACGGTTGTCCTGTAAAAAAAGTGGTTTGCAAAGGCGCTGGTGCCGGAGTTTTAAAAGATGTCGATTTAATGATTCGATTAACAAAAGCCGTTATCGATAGTACGCATCTGCCAGTTACGGTAAAAACTCGATTGGGTTGGGATGATAATTCGATCAATATTGATGAAGTTGCCGAAAGGTTGCAAGATATCGGTGTTGCTGCTTTAAGTATTCACGCCAGAACACGTGCTCAGATGTACAAAGGCCATTCGGATTGGTCGCATATTGCCAGAGTAAAAAATAATCCTAGAATTACGATGCCAATTTTTGGTAACGGAGATATCGATTCCCCAGAAAAAGCATTGGAATATAAAAACAAATACGGTGTTGACGGAATTATGATTGGTCGTGCTGCAATAGGTTATCCTTGGATTTTCAATGAAATCAAACATTTCATGAAAACGGGCGAGCATTTAGCAAAACCTACCGTTATTGATAGAGTAGAGGCTGTTCGCAACCATCTTACCTGGGCTATGGAATGGAAAGGAGAGCGTCTAGGAATTGTAGAAACACGTCCGCATTACACTAATTATTTTAAAGGAATTCATTCTTTCAAACCGCACAAACAAAAATTAGTAACCTTAGATCGACCAGAAGAATTGTTTGCTGCTTTAAATGAAATTGAAGAAGCTTATCACGGTTATGAATTGGTATAGTAAATCGATTTAAGATAAAGTACTAAAATGATTTATAACACGAGTTACGCTAATTTTATCGAATTAATTGATTAGAATTAGTGAAATTGGTGTAGTTTTTTTTAAATCTGAAATGCTCTATGTATTGGTTTTTTATGTGTCAAAAATCTGAAATCAAAAATCGTTAATCTTCAATCTGAAATCCTATTCCAATAACTTTTTACTCACTCGACTACTCGCAATCAACGAAGCGATGAAGCCAAGCGTTACTATTGTTCCCATCACAATCAAAACATTTTCAATAGAAAAAATTACTGGATATGCCAATGTAGGCGTAATCATAATCAACTGAAATTGTTGTTGCAACAATACAATTATAATTCCTAAAGTAAGTCCAATAATTCCACCAAAAAGACTTAGTAGCGTTCCTTGAAGTAAAAAAATCTTGCGCAAATCTTTTATTTCTGTTCCAAGATTAAACAAGGTTTTTAGGTTTCCCTTTTTATCTAGAATCATCATAATCAACGCACCTATTAAGTTAAATAGTGCTACCACAATCACCAAAGTAAAGATCAAATAAACCGCAATATTTTCGGTATTTAACATTTTATAAAGTGATTCATTCAGTTGTGCTCTGTTTTTTACCGTAATTTTATTATTAAAAATGGCTTTTACTTTTTGGATAATAGCATTTTCATCAGCTCCAGGTTTTACTTTGATTTCAATTCCAGAAACTTGATTGGTTTTATATTCCAATAATTCTTGTGCTAAACCTAAATCGGCAAACACGTATTTAGAATCTAAATCTTCGCTAATATCATAAATACCAACTGGAATAAGATCTGTTTTATTAAAAGCTTGTTCTGGATTTTCTATAGCGCCTTTTCCAGGTTTAGGAACTAGAACTTCAAGTTGGTTATTAAAATCGAGTAAGCCCATCGAGAATTTTTGAGAAATTCCGTAACCAACCACAACTTGATAGGTATTTGGCTTAAGCCATTGCCCGTTAAAAAGCTTTTTCTCGATTGCATTTACTTTGGTAAACGTAGAATCAACCCCTTTTAAATAAGTAACATCTTGTTTTCCGTTAAAGGTAAACAAAACCCGTTCTTCAATAATTTTAGAATAAGAAGCAAGTCCTGCTATTTTCTTGATCTCGCTTTCTTGATCTTTAGAAACAAAAAATGATTTCCCTAGCGTACTGCTAATTTTCAAATCAGGATCAATTTCGTTTGTAAACGAAAGACTAAAAACTTTTAATCCGCTAAAAACAGACAAAACCACAAACAAAGCCATTGCACCAACAATAATTCCCATGCTGGCAATACGATTGATAATATTTATAGCAGAATTTTTGCTATTACTTCTAATGTAGCGTTTGGCTATGTAAAGTGGAAAATTCAAATTTTATTGAAATCTGCGTTTGTCTAACAAATCCCTATTTTCTATTGGATTGTCTCTGTTTGCTAATGCATTGTCTATTTTTTCAATATAGTCTAAAGAGTCATCTATAAAGAAAACCAAATTAGGAACTTTACGCAATTGCATACGCACACGTTGCGACAAATCGTGTTTTATGGTTTTAGAATTCGACTTAACCGCCTCTAAAATCTCTTTGGCTTTATCTTGAGGAAAAACACTTAAATGCACTGTAGCCACAGATAAATCTGAAGTTACAACAACCTTGGATACCGAAATCACTAAATTACTAACTCCGTTTTTTCTCACTTCACCTTGTAGGATATCAACCAAATCTTTTTGGATTACCCCACCTATTTTTTTCTGTCTATTTGTTTCCATGCTGCAAAAATACTACTTTTAAGGTTTATCCCGAAGTTTAGAGCCAAATTTTAAAATTACGCTAGTAATAGTTGTTTTTTTTGGAGCTGTTTCCTGCTGTACACTATATCTTTCTCGCCGAACTCCGGCAAGAAAGGATGTCGTTTCCATCAGGGCTAAGATATTCGAGAAATTAACACGTTGCGATTCCATCAGAAAT
>CBDUEE010000306.1:0-2888 GCA_965366105.1 uncultured Flavobacterium sp.
GATTTATTAGTTGTAACAACAAATTAAAAGGCAGTATTATTGTTGCAGAAAAAGTTCCGTCTTGATTGATAATCTCTTCGAACAGCCACTTTTTCTCATTTAATTTCTTTTTTTCCTTTCTTGTTTTTCTGTTTTTAACCATTTCATAAAATGAAAATCCAATTAAAATGAGGTAAAAACTAACAAGAATCCATTGTTTATGAGCACTTACATTAATAAAAGTAAAAAGCAATAAAGTCATTGCTATTGTCAAGATAATTTTTGGGATACCAAAAAAATCTTTAAAATTTTGCCAAACCAAACCTTTGTATTTTTTTCCAAGTGCTACTTGTCTTTTTTCTACCACATTCATAAAACCAAAAACACCAAATTTGCTAAACTCAATATGTAAAGCTTCTTCAAAAGAACGATTTGGATTTTCCTGCCATTGTTTTTCAATCGCATTGGCTAGATGATCCACCAATTCAGATTGCACATCATAGTACTCGACATAGTGTTGTCGAGTAAAAGTGAAAAGTTGGTCTATTTGTGAAGTGGTTAGTTTCATGAATTAGAAAGTGATAATTTTTTCTGGAATTGAAAATGTTTGTACAAAGAGCGAAACATATTAAAAATTATAATTAGATATGATAAAGTAAAAATCAAAGAAAATACTTTTATATTATCACTTTTACCAGAAGGGAGAATTGGGTAAATTCCGATTCCGATAATAATTCCATAAAATAACATTAAATAAAAATTTCTTTTAAATAATAACGAATAAGTAGTGTTTGTTTTTGCTTTCAATATAAAAGCCTTGCCTAAAACAAGAATAAAAGTTCCAATTACTGATACTGTTCGTAAAAAACTAACGATGTAATTTGTAAAAATTATGTCTTTAAAAAAATTACTTGTCATAACCAGCAAAAAAGCCAAAATAACTAAAACCAGAATACCTTGAAAAAGTTCTTTTTTAGACTCTATTATTAATTTATTTAAAATTATTTTGGGTACATAAATCCTCGATCCAAGCCATATTCTGCTTGATGCCGGCTGTAATTCTGGCTTCCATTTCTCAAAAATAGTCTTTAAATTATCCTCAAATGAAAGCGTATTTTCCTCCATCAAAACTTCTATTTCTGAAGCAATATGATCCGTAACTTCTAGTTTTAAATCTTCGTAATCAAGACCATTCAAAACTAAAATTTCATTTATTTGGGTTATTTGTTCGGCTGTTAACTGCATCATCTTAAGATTAAAATTCTAATTTCGGACTTGGGTTTACTAAACTCTGCATGTTTCTAATAAAATCTTCTAATTCTGAAAGTCGGTTTACGGTTTCGGTAGTTCCTTTTTCAGTTAGTTTATAATATTTGCGCATTCTATTGTCTACTTTTTCGATTTCTACATCGAGAATTCCTTCAGCTTCCAATTTATGTAAAGCAGGATATAGAGCGCCTTCGGTAATGTTAAGTTCACCGGATGTAATTGCTTTTACTTTTTGAGTAATTTCATAACCATACATCTTGCCGTTTTCCTCCAGCAACTTCATGATGATCGTATTTAAACTTCCCTTATATAATTGTGAGTTTTTCATTTTTTTATAATTTCTAAAAACAAATATACATAAGAATCTTATACATAATACTATTAGGTATGTAATTTTTAAAGTAAACGGATCATTTAACTAAAAATTAAAACAAAAAATAGCCTAATTAACACTAATAAAAACTATTTCTCATTTTAATACTTTTTAGAAAGCTAAAATTCGGAACATTAAATTTTTAAAAAAATATGATTCGTGTCATTCGTGTCAAAAAATATCCACTAGTTTTCCGCTATTATAAATTTTCAAACACTTTGATTTAAGAAACCTAATCTGTTTATTATCTTTGTCAAAAAAAAATCCCATGTCATCCTTTTTAAAACTAATTATAAAAGAAGTAAAACGCGAAACTAAAGATGCCGTTTCTATACTTTTTAACGTACCGGAAGAGCTAAAATCAAATTACAAATTCATTGCAGGTCAATACCTAAATTTGAAACTAACGCTAGATGGTCAAGAAATTCGCCGTGCCTATTCTATTTGTTCATCACCCGACAGTGGCGAACTTCGCATTGCAGTCAAAGCGGTAAAAGATGGTGCATTTTCTCAATTTGCCAATACAAAACTAAAAGCCGGTGACGCCATTGAAGTAGGAACTCCTGAAGGAAAATTTACTTTTGAACCACAAGCAGACCGACAAAAAAATTATGTTGCTTTTGTTGCAGGAAGCGGAATAACACCCGTAATGTCGATATTGAAATCAGTATTGAAAAACGAATCTAAAAGCTCTTTTGTACTGGTTTATGGCAACAAATCTCCCGAGGAAACGATTTTTCATCAAGAATTACACGATTTGCAATTGCAATATGTAGGTCGTCTTTTTGTCCATTATGTATTCAGTCAAGCCAAAACAGACAATGCATTATTTGGTAGAATTGAGAAAGCAGCAGTGAACTTTGTTTTGAAAAACAAGCACAAGGAACTCGAATTTGATAAGTTCTACTTGTGTGGTCCTGAGCCAATGATCAACCTGGTTTCTGATGTTTTAAAAGAGCACAACGTAAAGGATACTGCTATAAAATTTGAATTATTCGCAGCTTCTATCGTAGAAAACACTATAGAGAAATCCTTAAGCGGACATTCCAAAATCACCATTATGGTTGATGATGAGGAAACGACTTTTGAAATGTCTCAGAAACAAACCGTTTTGGATGCGGCATTAAAACAAGGAATCGACGCACCTTATTCTTGCCAAGGCGGAATTTGTAGCAGCTGTCTGGCACGTGTTACCTCTGGAACTGCCGAAATGAGTAAAAATTCCATTCTTACCGATAAAGAAATTGCTAGCGGATTGATCCTTACC
>CBDUEE010000307.1:0-2871 GCA_965366105.1 uncultured Flavobacterium sp.
GATTTAAATTGATCTATGGTTTCTATAGGATTTGTAGATCCAAAAACACTACTTCCTGCAACCAATATATCGGCACCAAGTTCAATAAGCTTTGCAGCATTAAGTAAATTTATGCCACCATCAACTTCTATCCGGGCTTTCGAACCACTTTTTTCAATTAAATTCCGAACATCTTCTATTTTTTGATAAGTAAGTTCTATGAATTTTTGTCCTCCAAACCCGGGATTGACTGACATTATAAGAACTTGGTCAATATCCTCAATAATAGATTCCAAGTTAGTTACGCCTGTATTTGGATTAATTGCTACTCCTGCTTGCATTCCTAATTGTTTAATCTCTTGAACGGTGCGATATAAATGTGTACAAGCTTCTATGTGAACTATTAGATTACTAGCTCCAGCTTCCTTAAAACGGCTGATGTACCGATCGGGTTTGATAATCATTAAGTGTACATCGAGTGGTTTTGAAGCATAACGATTTATGGCCTCGAGTACTGGAAAACCAAAAGAAATATTTGGCACAAAAACACCATCCATAATATCCACATGAATCCAATCAGCCACACTTCTGTTGAGCATTTGGATGTCTCGTTTAAGATGAGCAAAATCTCCTGCTAATATCGAAGGTGCTATAAGATGTGACATATTATTTTAAAATTTTCTTACTCACTACAAAATTACTTAGTAAATAGGACTAAATAGTTATCTTGTTATAAAATAAGCATTTATGAAAATTAAATATAGCCCAAAAAACATTCAGAATAAAGTTAAAACTTTGAACTTGGTAATTTTAATATTTGGTAAAAAGAATGAAATTATTTTGCTCTTATAATTTACAATAGGATTTCAAAAATTAATTGGATTTTTTTTTCTGATTTAAAAGTCATACTCAATATTATGATTTTAAGCGACCAAATCAAATGGAGTTGACAATTATATTATTATTTCTTTTTAGAAAAAGTAAGTGAAACAATATTTAATCCGTTATTCAAAGCAAAAAGAAGTATAAGTAAACTATATAAAACCCGGTGTAAAGCAACTACGTTTTTCTAATAAAATAATGTCACAGCAAAAATACACTTAGGTTGATAATATTTATGTGATTTGCAATGTTATTAAATATACAACTTTTCTTAGTTCTAAAAATTGTTTTAGTACATTTGAAGTAAATAAACAGTAATTGTTATTTAAGAAAAGATACTGCCAAAAAATTTAAAGCAGCATTATAGATGAATTAAAAATAAAAAATATGAAAAAAAGCCTTACACTATTCATAATCGCATTGATTTTTATTGCTTGTAATAAAAAATCAAAAGAAGAGAACTCAGAGCAAAATAATTTAAATAATTTACAGAAATCAGATACTGTCTCAAACCCTAATAATAGCGATGTGAGCCTAAATTTTGACATAAACAGTATTCAAGAATCATCAGCTGAACTCGGCGTTTTCCCTTATTTAAATCCACCCGAAAGGTATACTTATGGTTATGAAAAAAATATAAATTCTAATGATATAAGAGATTTTGATAAAGAATATTTTGCCGTGGCTGGCAAATTAATTCCTGTTGAAGGAAAAAGTTTTAAAGCAAATATTGAGAAAGACAGAAGTGACGGAAAAAGATTCAACAGTTTAATAGTAGGTAAAAGTTATGAAGAGGCAATTTTAGCTTTGGGTGGTGTTCAGGTGAATGATGTTACTATACCCCAATCAGAAATTGAAAGAATTGGCAATAAGGAATTAATTGACAAGCATTATGGATACTCGCTCGATTATAACTTACTGGACGATATAAAAACTTATGTAATAAAAACAAAAGATAAGGAAATTTGGATTCAATATTACTTAATGAACGACGAGAGCGGCGGAATAACAATTTTAGAGAAAGGCACTTTAAAAACCCTTGATATTAAGAAAGTAACTGCGAGCCAAATGAAAACTGATATTGAAAACAATGGTAAAGCAATAATAAACATCAACTTTGACACTGATAAAGCGTCACTTAAGCCTGATGGAAAAAAAGTAGTTCAAGAAATTACAGCATTATTAAAGTCAGATCCAAAACTTAAATTATCTATTGAGGGACATACAGACAATTCAGGGTCTGCACAGAAAAACAAACAATTATCTATAGAACGTGCTGCTACTGTTTTGAACTTATTAGTTGCTAATGGTATAAATAAATCAAACCTAAAATCTACAGGTTATGGATCGGAAAAACCATTAGTTGCAAACGATACAGAAGAAAATAAAGCAAAAAACAGACGAGTGGAATTAGTCAAGTTTTAAAAATAATTAAGAATCGAAGGCCTGTTTTATAAACAGAGATTCCTAAAAAAACAGAACACATTATAAAGACAATACGTTATTAGATTTGCTACAATAAAGTCAAAAAAAACAATTTATTTTAAAAATATAAAATCCTTAACTGTCAATTTGAGCAGTTAAGGATTTTTTGTAAAGAATAATTACTTTTAAAAATCATAGATTCAAAATAGTATAAGTACCTTATGCTATTTTAAAGTTAAGTGAGCATCATTTCCAAAATTTTTCGACTAGAAGGTAAATTATTTGTATCCTATTTAATTAATATTGCTAACTTGGAAATACCTTAATTAAGAAGCTTGATTTTACTTTAAGATTTGTGCTGCATGTTCTTTGGTTTTTACTTTTTCGATTACGTCTTCGATAATTCCGTTCTCGTCGATTATAAAAGTAGTCCTATGAATTCCATCATATTCTTTTCCCATAAATTTTTTAGGTCCCCAAACTCCAAAAGCTTCTATTACAGATTTGTTCTCATCTGCCAATAAAGGAAAAGGAAATTCGTATTTATCTTTGAATTTAGACTGAGCTTTAGCTGAATCGGCACTT
>CBDUEE010000308.1:0-2862 GCA_965366105.1 uncultured Flavobacterium sp.
AATTAATAAACCAAGGATTTAACAACCTTAAGTAGTTATGGTATTTACTTCTAGCTATTGTATCCGCCCGACGAACCCTATATTTTTTAGATTAACCTAAGGTAGTAATTTTGTTCTAAACAATTTAAACATGGACAAAAATGAATTTATGTTATCCCAAGTTGAATCTTGGAAACAAAGTGGACTTTCCCAACAAACGTTTTGCGATCAAGCAGGTATTAAATTAGGAACCTTCAGCTATTGGATACGAAAAAGCAAAAATGAAGAAGCACAAAGCGGAGGTTTTATTGCGCTGAAAAAACCAGTTTTCGCTTTAGAAAACAAATACGAAATCGTATACCCTAATGGAGTTGTGCTACGACTTGATACAGATAATTTAAGTGAACTTTCAGCTTTAGTTAACCTGTATTAATGTCTAGCCTAAGTAGTTCACATACTTTTTTACTCTATCCCAAAGTTTGTGATATGCGCAAAAGCTTTAATGGTTTGTGCGGTCTTGTTACCAATGAATTAGGACGCGTAGCACACAGTGGAGAAGTATTCATTTTTATCAATCGCAATAATAATCAGATGAAACTTTTACACTGGGAATCCGGTGGTTTTGTTCTTTATCACAAGCGCTTAGAGCAAGGAACTTTTGCTTGTTCAACCAGTACTAAATTGCAAATTAACTGGAGTGATTTGGTGTTGATGATCGAAGGAATTCAAATCATAAAAAGCAATAAAAAAAGGAGATTTTCTTTGGAATAAAATAGCCCTAAGCCTTGGTAAATCTAGGATTTTGACGTATATTTAGCCTATGGAAATAGACCTAGAAAACGTATCAAAACAGGAACTTTTTGAGCTTTTAACTAAAGCCAAAAAAAACATTTCTGTGCTGGATAAAACTATTTTTGAACAAAGTGAAACTATTTCTGTTCAAGATAAAATTATCTCCAAACAAGATAAAAAAGTTGTTAAGCTTGAAAAAAAGGAAGTCGTGTTAGAAGGCAAAGCTTCTAAATTAGAAGAGAAAACTTCTAAATTAGAAGAACGAGTTGAAGAACTTCAACGTTTAGTAGAATTACTACGCCGTATGCAATTTGGTCAAAAACGAGAGCGTTTTGAAGATCCTTCTCAAACTACTTTACCTTTAGATCTAGAACAAGAGCTTCTGGAAGAACAAGAAGAGGTTATCAAAGAAGAAATCACTTATTCTCGTTCGAAAAAGAAACATCCTGGCAGGGCTAAACTTCCGGATCATTTACCAGTTGAAGAAATCGAGATTTACCCTGAAGGAGATTTATCTAATCAGGTTTGTATTGGCAAAGAAACTACAGATGTACTTGATTATGTTCCGGGACACTTTAAAATCAAAAGATATATCCGATACAAATACGCGACTAAAGATAAAGACAACACCAAGATATCCATCGGGGATTTACCCGAAAGAATCATAGACAAAGGAATCCCTTCAGAAGGACTACTAGCCACTATCCTAGTAGATAAATATGTGGATCACCTTCCGCTATATCGTCAAAAGCAACGGTTCTCTAGAGAAGATATCGATATTGCTTCTTCAACAATAGATGGTTGGGCTGCTCAGAGCATGGATGCTTTAAAACCCTTGTATGAGAAGCTGGTAATAGATATCAAAAATGAAGGTTATCTTCAAGTGGATGAAACCACCATCAAGGTTTTAGACGACAAGAAAAAAGACAAAACGCATCTCGGTTATTATTGGGTGTATCATGCCCCAATATCCAAGCTTGTGATGTTCAATTACAGCCCTACTCGTGCAAGTAGCGCTGCACTACCTATTTTGCAAAACTTTAAAGGTTACTTGCAAACAGACGGATATGCAGGATACAAAGCTTATGGAAAAAAATCAGATATCACTCATCTTGGCTGTTGGGCACATGCTAGGCGAGAATTTGAAAGAGCGTTAGATAATGACAAGCAAAAAGCACAACATGTTTTAGTTGAAATACAAAAGCTATATGCGGTGGAGCGCAAGGCAAAAGAACAAAACGGTAGACCTGAGCAAATCAAAGAGCTGAGGCTTCAGGAAAGCTTACCTATTATAAACGAACTAGGTAAATGGATGTTTTTGCAAATCAAACTAACCCTACCAAAAAGTCAGATTGGTAAAGCCCTTGCATACTCTCAAACAAGATGGGATAATTTATCGGCATACCTACTAGATGGTAACTTGCAAATAGATAATAATCTGGTGGAAAATGCAATCAGACCAGTGGCCATTGGTAGAAAGAATTATCTTTTTGCCGGATCGCACGATGCTGCTCAAAGAGCGGCTATGGCCTATACCTTTTTTTCTAACTGCAAAAAGCATAACGTAAATCCTTTTGAGTGGCTAAAATATACCCTTGAGAATATCCAATCTATAAACCACAAGAATATTACAGACCTGTATCCCCACAATTACAAGCAGCTAGCGGAATCTAAATCATTGTAACATTATGCTCCTATCAATAATCGCTTCGTATTAAACAACATGTAGTTGCTCGGGTGGATACTTTTACATTATGAAATCATAGTTTTAGGACACAGTTTAGGAGTGTTTTTTAAGATTCTTAAAACTTAATAGTTTGAAAAAGCTATTTAGAGATGCATTTATACCTATTTAATTTACAGTTTTGTATATTGTTGTGTAACTTGTAATTTTTTAGATTAGGAGCTTAAAAATGGTTCTATTTTGGTAAAAATATTTCTGTTAAAGTCCAATGCATCCATGAAATTATCAAAAACATTTTGCGTGAGATGGTGGCTGAGTTAAAGGATGAAATTGGTGATTTTCAATGTCGGGTTTTCACCGATTCCGCCCCGATTTTAGAAAGAAGTTGGGCCAGAAAATCAGGAATT
>CBDUEE010000309.1:0-2816 GCA_965366105.1 uncultured Flavobacterium sp.
CTGAAATGTTCTATGATTTATTGTCTTTGTTCACCAAACCGTTTCAGGAAGAAAATTTTGATTTTTCCGATGAAAGTTTTTTTGAAAGTATTGCTCAATTAGGAGAACGTTTTTCTAAAGATACCAATTTGAGGAAAATGAATGGAAACAGAGGTTCGAAACACTTTATTTATATGAACCGTACTTTCTTTGGATTATACAATTTGCTTTTTGATTTAAAAGCCAAGATTGTGGTAAATGAATTTGAAAAATACAGATAGTGAAAAAGGAAAATCTGCCCTCTAAAATGTGTTTGGTTTGCAACCGACCTTTTAGTTGGCGGAAAAAGTGGGAAAAAGTTTGGGACGAGGTCAAATATTGTAGTGAAAAATGCAAAAGAAACAAAAAGGGTTAGTTTGGTTTAGAAATGATTTGAGAGTCAATGATAATGAATCATTGACCAAGGCAATGGCTGAAAATGAAAATGTAATTGGTATCTATTGTTTTGATCCTCGACATTTTGAAACCACGAAATTCGGATTTAAAAAAACGGAAAAATACAGAGCTCAATTTTTAATTGAAACAGTAATCGAATTAAAACAAAATTTGGGGAAACTAAATATTCCGCTTTTGGTTTATCATCAAAAGCCGGAAGACTGTATTGCGGAAATGGTAAGTAAAAATGAGATTCAAACTATTTATTTTCAACAAGAATGGACAACTGAAGAAACAGCAGTTTTGGAAAACGTAAAGTTAAAAGTTCCTATTACAATAGAATTTAAAGCAACTTTCAACCAGTTTTTATACCATCCAGAAGACGTTCCGTTTGAAATTGAATTTATTCCAAATGTTTTTACACAATTCCGAACGAAGTGCGAAAAATATAGTACGGTTAGAACAGAGTTTGTAGTTCAAGCTATGCCAAAAGAAAATTTAACAATAAATAAAACTCAGATTCCTACTCTTGAGGATTTAGGTTTTACTGCTTTTGATGTCGATTCCAGAACGGCTTTTCCTTTTAAGGGTGGAGAAAATCAAGCTTTAAAAAGGATCGAACATTATTTTTGGGATACTAAAAAACTGGGAGTTTACAAATTGACTCGCAACGGATTAATAGGAATAGATTTTAGCTCTAAATTCTCGCCTTGGTTAGCCAATGGGAGTATTTCGGCAAAAACGATTTATTGGGAAATTATCAATTATGAACAACAAGTTCAAAAGAATGATTCGACCTATTGGTTGATTTTCGAATTGATTTGGAGGGATTATTTCAAATATGTTTCGCTGAAAAATGGCAGTTCCATTTTTAAAATAGGAGGAATTTTAGACAAAAATTACGAATGGAAATCGAATCAAAATCAAATTAACAGTTGGATAAACGGAACAACACAAGAGCCTTTTGTAAATGCCAATATGATCGAGCTTCAACAAACGGGATGGATGAGCAACAGAGGAAGGCAAAATGTAGGGTCTTATTTTGCTAAGAATTTGCATTTAGATTGGCGCATTGGAGCGGCTTATTTTGAATCGATGCTTATTGATTATGACGTACACAGTAACTATGGAAACTGGATGTATGTTGCTGGTGTGGGTAATGATCCCAGAGATCGAAAATTCAATATTGCGTTACAAGCTTCAAATTATGACGGAGAATCTAAGTTTAGGAAATTATGGTTGCAACAACAATTATTTTAAAGAGATATGAACACGAATAAGAAAAGTATAAATGTAGTTTGGTTTAAGAGAGATCTTCGTTTACAAGACAACGAGGCAATCTACAATGCAACAAAATCAGCAACGCCTACTTTGTTACTTTATGTATTCGAAAAGTCTTTAGAAACCGATGCGCATTACAGTGAAAGACATTGGAATTTCATCAAGCAATCGTTAGTTGACATGAACAAACAATTGGAAAATTACAATACCAGAGTTTTATGCGTTTCATCAGAAGTAATTCAGGTGTTTAATATTATTGAAGAAGTATATCGTATTGAAACTGTTTATTCACATCAAGAAACAGGTTTGAAAATCACGTATGAAAGAGATAAAACCTTCAAAAGATTTTGCAAAAACAACCAAATTAGTTGGATCGAGAATATAAATAATGGCATTTTTAGAGCGTTAAAAAACAGAACTAATTGGGTAACGAGTTGGGAGAATTACATGAACGAACCGGTTTTTGCTTTTTATCCAAAAGAGGAACAATTTGTAAACAACAGCGAAATTTCTGTACTGGAAAAAATGTTGGATAAAAGTGATCTGGAAACCATTCCGGATACTATTTTTCAAAAAGGTGGTTCAACTATGGCTGGAAAATATTTACAAACTTTCCTTGATGAACGCTATCACCAGTATAGTTATCATATATCTAAACCTTTATTAGCCAGAAAAAGTTGTAGCAGATTGTCTCCTTATATTGCTTGGGGAAATGTTTCTACTAGACAAGTCTTACAAAAAGCAGCTACGTTCAGATTGACTTGTAGCGATAAAAAACAGATCGATTCCTTTGTATCTAGATTGACTTGGCAAGCCCATTTCATTCAGAAATTTGAAATGGAAGAGATTATGGAATTTGAAAGTGTCAATAAAGGCTTTCATTCTCTAAAAAAGAAACCTAACGAAAATTACATTGAAGCTTGGCAAAAAGGGCAAACTGGATTTCCGTTGATCGATGCTTCGATGCGCTGTTTGAATGAAACGGGCTATTTGAACTTTAGAATGCGAGCGATGTTAGTTTCTTTTTTTACGCATAATTTGTGGCAACCTTGGCAAGAAGCTACCTCACATTTATCACAAATGTTCTTGGATTTTGAACCGGGTATTCATTTTCCACAGTT
>CBDUEE010000310.1:0-2815 GCA_965366105.1 uncultured Flavobacterium sp.
CCTACCAAAATCAAGAAAAGCAAAAACGAGCGGAAGAATTAATTATAGCCAATACAGAATTAGGGTTTCAAAATGAAGAAAAAGAAAAACGTGCAGCCGAATTAATTATTGCAAATCAGGAATTAGCCTATCAAAATCAAGAAAAACAAAAACGAGCGGAAGAATTAATTGTAGCCAACACCGAACTAGAGTTTCAAAATAAAGAAAAAGAGAAACGTGCCGCGGAGTTAATAATTGCCAATCATGAACTACTATTTCAGAATCAAGAAAAGCAGAAACGAGCGGAGGAATTAATCATCGCCAACGCGGAACTTGAATTTCAAAATCAAGAAAAGGAAAATCGCGCTGCTGAATTGGTAATTGCCAATCAAGAATTAGCCTATCAAAATCAGGAAAAGCAGAAACGAGCGGATGAGCTCATCATTGCCAACGAGGAGCTAGAGTTTCAAAATAAAGAAAAAGAAAAACGCGCTAACGAATTATTAATTGCAAATAAAGAAATTGAGTCTTTTACTTACATTTCTAGTCATGACTTGCAAGAACCTTTACGAAAAATTCAGTCCTTCTCTGGAAGAATATTTGTAGAAGAATATGATAATTTATCTGCCATGGGTAAATATTATGTCGAACGAACAAAGCTTTCTGCCTTGCACATGCAAACACTTATAAATGATCTACTTGCTTATTCAAGAACAAATACAACTCAAAGAAAATTTGTGAGTAGCGATTTAAACCAAGTAGTAAGAGAAGCTTTGGAAATGCTAAAAGAAGATTTACAAGATAAAGAGGCTAATATAGAAATTAAAGACTTGTGCAAAGTAAATATTATTCCATTTCAATTCCGACAATTAGTACAAAATTTAATTAGTAATTCACTCAAATTTTCTATTCCTGGACAAAAACCGCATATCGTTATTAAAAGTGACTTCATCAAATACGATCAAACTCGTAAAACTGATTTTAAATTAAGCAGAGACTATTACCACATCAGTATAAGCGATAATGGCATTGGATTTGAACCTCAATATAATGACAAAATTTTTGAAATTTTTCAACGCTTACACGATAGAAAGGAATATTCTGGGACAGGAATAGGACTAACAATTGCAAGAAAAATAGTTGAAAATCATCATGGAATTATTACTGGTGAAGGACAAATAAATCAAGGTGCTAAATTTGATATTTATTTACCTGCTCAACAATAATTTTCAAAAATTGATTAGAAACAACTATCACGTGTATATCCCCTCAGAAATTATTATTGTTTTTAGATGTATCTTGCTTGATGAATATTTATACTAAACTTTTATCGCTTAAATATTTAATTTAAAATCAAGGCAAAAGACGGCTTTCTTACAATACATCTAACTTCCACTACATTTTATTATTTATGCCAGTTGAAGTGTTTTTCATATTTTTGTATTGTTTCTATCATAAATCTTAAGCTATACATTCACATGAAAAATAAAATCACACTACTTGTATTACTTTTAGCATTTACTGCTTGTAAAAATACCGATTCTGAAGCTACTGAAAAAGATAAAATCAAATTAGCCCATTGGATTTTGGGAAATTGGGAAAATAAATCGGCAGATGGTTTGCTTACTGAAAACTGGAAAAAAGCGAATGACAGTACCTATCAAGCTACTTCGTACTTTATAAAAAACAAAGATACTTTGCATTTTGAAACTATCTCATTACAACAAAAAGGAAAAGAACTAACCTACAAAGCAGCCATTAAAGGACAGAACGATGATAAGCCAGTTGCTTTTAATCTTACCGTTTCAACAGACAAGCAATTAGTTTTTGAAAATCTAAAAAATGATTATCCACAAAAAATTAGCTACACTCAAATTTCAAAAGATAGTTTAGTTGCTGAAATTTCTGGAATACAGCAAGGAAAAGCAAGTAACGAAAAATATAAAATGGGTAAGATTAAGTAAAAAAATTGTTGCTTTAGAAGATTTTTTTGGGCCCTTTTTTAAGTTTACAGATCAAGTACTCTTTTTGACCTGAAAGGCATACAACAGTAAATAAACAAGAACAACTCTTCAGGATGGATTTAAAATCTGCATTATCGGGTTTTAATCTCCTAATAATTATATTGGAATCCTATTCGCAATTAATAGAAAACTTACGCATCTTTAATCCCAAGCATTGACAAGCACCAAGATCTAAGGCTGTAATTCCACCGCAGATTCAAAAATGAAATCAAATTGAAAAATTACGAAAACTTACGCGATACTCTTTTATTTTATGGAGTTGATTGTCACCAACCCTATTATGTATCTTCAGGTAACACCATTTTTGAATTTCCTGAAAAAAGCTTTCGGATGGATTTTTATTCCATTTGTATCTGTATCAGTGGAGAAATCACTATCGAAATAAACAATAAACTCTATGCGATCGCAAAAAACAGTTTTTTCATTTCTGCACCATCAACCATAGTTCGGTTTAAAGTTGTAAGTAAAAATCTTGAAATTAAATTACTGTTTTTCGAAAATAATTTTTTACTTAAAAATATGGCTAATCCATTTTTTATAGAAAAATTATCACTGTTCCAACACTCCTATTACAGTGTAATTAATTCTAATGAAGTAGAAGCCGAAAAATTACATAATATTCTTAATTACCTAAAGGAACAGTCTAAAAGGAATGGGAAATTTGTAGAGGATATTATACGCACAATCATTGTAAATCTGTTATTGGAAGCCGCCCATATCATAGAGCAATATACAATTCATTCTACGGAAAATCGTCCCTTTAGCAACAGTTTGTTTTATAAGTTTAGGACATTGGTAAATGAAAATAGTAA
>CBDUEE010000311.1:0-2800 GCA_965366105.1 uncultured Flavobacterium sp.
GTGCTGCATACGGAATTCGCATTTCTACCACCCATCCTTTTTCGTTAATAATTGCTTTGCTTTTCCAGACTGCATCCCAAGAATAATCCTCGCCATTAGCATCTGTCATAATACAATCAGCTTGACCGTCTGCTGCATTTACAAAAAATTGAAAATCTTGTTGCCCATCATTAAAACCATTGATAAAAACCCCAAATAGATCTGATGTGCCAAAACTGTCCCGTTGTGTGATTTCTTTTAGAATTTTCTCAGGATTTTCATCATGCATGATTGCTCCTATGTATATCGCATCATTGTCATATAATACACGAATTTCGGTTTTTTTATTTTCTGGGATTTTTTTTCCATTATCAGGTACAAACATGATAAAATCAGTAGCTATTGCCGCTGATTGCCAAATGGTTTCGTCCAATTTTCCGTCAATTTCTATTTTTTCAGAAATGAATTTAGTTTGTAAGATTTTTTTTTGTCCATAGCCCAAAAGTGAAAGTGATAAAAAACAAAATAGTAGATACTTCTTCATAAACGATTGATTGATTGCTTGATTGATGTGAAATTTAAAAAACCTAAATAGCGTCAAAGGAAGAAATTACCAATTTTACTGAATAGTTTGTCTTAATAGACTCCCTTTTCAATTGAATGTTACAGTTTAAATAAAAGTATTTAAAATTTGTTTTTTATTACATTATAATCAATAAAATAACGAATGCTTATGGAAAGCACATTGGTAAGGTCACTATTGAATATGTTTTTAAGATTTTTTGAAACGTCTTTTTCGACTGTGTTTGCTCTTTGTAAGCCGTAATTGCGGTATAAAATAGAGATTTCGCTTCCTGGAGCAAACCACCATGAATACGATAAATCAAAGTTCCATGAATTGAAATTTCGATCTTTATTTAAGGAATAATTGTTATTTGGAATTAAATATCCATCATTTTCTAATGTAAAATAATTATGGTTTTTAGAGTAAGACCAATAATATCTCGCCGTTAAATTAATTGTCATTTTATTATTTAATGAATATTTTCCAGTAAGATCATTTTGAAATATTTCTCTGTTGCGTTCTGTAAATACAATTCCAGCATTGTCAAAGTCAATCCAACCGCGATCATTTTTCATTTTAGTGTATTCTAAAGCATACGCTAACGATATTTTGTCATTAAATCGGTATTTTGGACTGATGTAAATACCATGTGTTAATCTCTTTTCTTCATCAAATTTTGTAAAATTAATGGTCAAGTCAAGTGTTAATGGATTGTTTCTATTTAGTTCAAAACCAAAATAAGATGCAAATCTTTTGGGAATATAAACATATCTTCCATATTCGCGAGGTTCATAGAAATCGAATGTTCTTAACGGATTTAGTATTAGGCCTAACTCAAAATAATCATTGTTGATTGACTTTCCTTTTAATACTGTTTTATACCAGCTTTCTTGAATTTTTCCAGTTGTGTTTTGAATTTCTAAATTTAATTCTTGTTCTACTTTTAGCGTGTTGAATACTTTTGTGGGATTTAATATCCGGTAGCTTCCATTTGCCAATATATTATGGTAATTGGTGTAGAAAACAATTCCTAAATCGTTAATATCATAATTCTCGGAGATATACTTTCCAGAGAATAAATAACGGTATCGACCACTTGTTTTCTCAAAGTTCAAAGAGGTTTTGTAGCCATTATAATCTTTGACACTGTTGATATGGCTAAATTTGAAATCACCAAATAAATTATAAGTGTTTTCTTTTGTATTCAAATCAAAAACCAAAGCAGTTGCATTTGCATCTCTAAAATTTCCGTTTCTAGTTGTGTTTGCATTTACAAATGAAACAGAGGAATTTTGATTAAATCGTTGATCCAAAACTAACATATTATAGTTTGTTAAGGGTTCAATGACTTCTTTTCGAAATTCATTAGTGCTATTATTAAATATTGTAGCATTTGTTTTTTCGGTTATGGCATTTAGGAATCCTATGCCCAAACCCTTCTGGGTACGACCAGATATTTTTACGGCATTTAGTAAATTTACTGTGCTAGGATAATTAGTAATTTCTTCATTTGCTGAGGTATTAGGTTCCGTGCTTGGCTCGCCACCAATTCTCCTAGAATAAAACAAGCCTCCTTTGCTAAATAAATCGGTTCCTTCAGTAAAAAAAGGTCTGTTTTCTTCAAATTTTTGTTCAAAAGGAAGTAAGTTTAAAATAGCGTTGTCAAATTTTGTTTGGCCAAAATCAGGAACCAAAATAGCATCCAATGTAAAAGAGTCGTTAATACCGTATTTAATATCCAATCCTGCTTTTAAAGTTGTGTCAGAACCAATATCGCTTTGTTGGTAATAGGCAGATGTGTAAGGAATCAGGAAAAGACGAGTAGGAGTTTGTATGTCTTCAATTCCCTGGAGAATCCCTGCTTGTGGAATCACCGCCCCAATTTTAGTATCAATATGGTTCCAGGTGTATTTTTGTACATCACGCTTTATTTCTCGCATAAAATTTAATCCCCATGTTTGTTTATCTACTTTCGAAAATCGCATAGCAGCATAAGGAATCCTCATTTCAACAACCCAGCCAAATTCTGTAAGCGTAACTTCACTATCCCAGATTGCATCCCAAGTAAAATCTTCAAAATCTTCTGTGGCTAAACAATCCATTTGTACGCCAGCCGCACTTACAAAAAACCGAAAATCTTGTTGACCATCATTAAATCCATTAATAAATACTGAAAAATGATCCGAAACACCAAAAACATCTCTATTTGTAATTTCTTTTTTAATTTTATTAGGTTCATTGTCGTACATTAACGCC
>CBDUEE010000312.1:0-2791 GCA_965366105.1 uncultured Flavobacterium sp.
GCCATATTCACTGCAAAACAAGATCCTAGTGATACAATCTTTGAATTGTAATCAATTGGTTGATTAGATTTAGGAATTGGTATTGCAGTCCTGAAATTCATTTCACTTACTTTCTTACAAAGTTGAATAATTTAAACCAATAAAAAAACTCAAACATTTCAATTTTTAAATCTACTTGTTTGAGTTTTCTTTATTTTAGCTCGAAGTGTGTGTTTTACTAATAGATGAATTTTTCATTACTAGTTAGCTTTCCATTTTCAGATAATTTTACTTCTGTAGGATAATTAATGTTGTTATAAATATATTCATTAACAGTAGTATAAGTAGTACTGCTGTTTTTTTGAGAGTAGCTATACTTAACTATATTATTTAAAGTAGAGAAAGGATCTAGTAACTTATTAAGACCTAACACATTTTTAAGAGGATTATTTTTATTGTCGTATTCATATGTTGTTATACTACTTGTGTTTTCATCTTTAACAATATTACCATTAAAAAAAGTGAATTTTCCAGAAGCAAAAGACGTTTGAGAACCCGTTACGATATTTATTTCATAATTATTGTAATCAACTGTACCATCAGAATTATGTTTATACTCACTCTTTTCTTTATCCCTAACAATGTTATTTAAAAAACTGGTAGTCATTAAACTACTCAATTTATTGTTTAAATAGGTAAATTCTTCCCTATCAGATAAAAGTCCTTGTTCAAAAAATTCTTTTTTAGTAATTAAGTCTCCCGTATAATAAAAAACTGTTTTTTCATCACCTTCTACTATTTGTACTATTTTGTTACCATCGTAAGTAACGGCTATAGCACTATTTGATACAGGATCAATTCTTGAAATTTCTATCTTTTTTACTAAAACAGTGTCTTCGGAGCTATTTTTGACATCCTCCTTAGAACAAGATGTTAACACTAATAAAATAGCACTGAATGAATAAATAAATTTTTTCATGATTTTTTTGATTATTTTCTTACAAAGAAAAGAAAATTTAATGATATATAAGATTTATATTATTTTTATTATTAAAATAAATTCACAATTAATAAAAAAAATATTTATTTGAATTGAAGAAAAAAAAAGTGCAAGTATTTTAAAACTAAATTAAATGTACATTTTTTAACCTCACTTGAATTATAACTAGTTTGCATTACCTTACTAAAAAAACCAAACAACCCTTTTAAAAACGAGTTCTAAAAGGGTTGTTTGTATTTATACATTTTTACTATTTCAAAAAATCAATTGCTTTTTCTAATACTTCCTTAATTCCAGATGCATTTTTACCTTTTCCAGATGCAAAAAAGGGTTGTCCGCCACCGTTTCCGTCTATGAATTTACCCAGTTCTCTAATTACATTACCAGCATTAAGTCCTTTTTCGGCAACTAAATCTTTTGAAATGAAGCAATGAATATTGGGTAAACCGTCTTCAATAGAAGCCAAAAACACAAACGAGCTCGGTGTTGCGCTTCCAATTACCATAGCCAAATCTTTTGTGGCACTCATTGATAAATTAACTTGTTTAGCTAAAAAGTTAACCCCATTGATTTCTTGAAATTCAGTTACCAAAATATTTTTTAGACCCTCAATTTTTTCTTTTACTAAATTTTCAATTTCTTTTTTGAATTTAGAATTCTCCTCTTGCATCGAATGAACCGCTTTCAAAATATCTTGTGGGTTTTTCAAAGCAACTTTCACTTCATTTAATGTGCTTTCTTGCGTAGCATAAAATTCTTTTACTGCATCACTCGTAATCGCTTCAATACGACGAATTCCTGCTGCAACTGCTCCTTCTGAAACAATTTTGAATTGCCAAATTTCAGCTGTATTTTTCACGTGTATTCCACCACACAATTCCATGCTTTCGCCAAATTTAATCGCTCGAACATGATCGCCATATTTCTCACCAAATAAAGCCATTGCTCCTTCTTCAACAGCTTGCGCAAAAGGAATATTTCTTCTTTCGATAAGTGGTAATTGCTCCTGTATTCTAGCATTAACAAAATCTTCCACTTGTTGCAATTCCGTTTCCGTCATTTTTGCAAAATGCGAAAAGTCAAAACGCAAATAGCTTGAATTTACCAAAGAACCTTTTTGCTCCACATGTGTTCCTAAAATACTTCTTAAAGCTTGATGCATTAAGTGTGTAGCCGAGTGATTTCTTGATGTTAAAGTTCTTAATTCTGTATTTACTTTGGCCACAAAACTAGCTTCAATGTTTTCAGGAAGTTGTTTTGTAAAATGTAAGATTAAGTTATTTTCTTTTTTAGTATCAATGATTTCAATAGTTTCATTAGCAGAAACTAATGTTCCTTTGTCACCAACTTGTCCTCCACCTTCTGGATAAAATGGTGTGTTGTCTAAAACTATTTGGTATAAGATTCCATCTTTTTTGCTATCTACTTTACGAATTCTCGTAATTTTCGCTTCGTTTTCAGTTTGGTCATAACCCACAAATGTTTCCACATTTCCAGGAATTAAAACAGTCCAATCTTCGGTTGAAACTTCAGATGCTGCACGAGAACGAGCTTTTTGAGCTTGCATCGAAGCGTCAAATTCAGCCTCGTTGAAAGACATTCCTTTTTCTTTCAAGATCAAAGCTGTTAAGTCTTTTGGAAAACCAAAAGTATCATACAGTTCAAATGCTTTAGCTCCAGAAACCTCAGTTCCAGTTGTTTTAGAAACTACATTATCTAACAATTGTAAACCTTGATCTAATGTTCTCAAGAATGATGCTTCCTCCTCACGAATCACATTAGTTACAAACGTTTCTTGCAATTTGATTTCTG
>CBDUEE010000313.1:0-2783 GCA_965366105.1 uncultured Flavobacterium sp.
CCAAAAGACCTATAGCCAGGTTCTTGATACTGGTTCCAATTCCTCCAGAACTACCCGTATTAGGATGTGGATATTCAGGAGTTAAGAATGCTATTTTCATTCGATCTTTGATTTTTTAATTATGTTTCGATGCCTAATATTGATTTTCTCAATTATTTAGATTCAAATTGATTCTAGCCATTAAAATTATCATTTACCTTTGACTACTTTTTATTAAAAAAATCTTTAATTATTCTAGCGGTAAATAGTCGCGCTCCCTTATCATTCATGTGTCCGCAAGAGGAAAAATACTGATCCCCTTCTACAACATTTTCATAATTATGTATTTCGGGATATATTTTATTTACTTTTTTAAAATAATCTAATCCTTTTGTATTACTGCACATGGGTGTCATTACCGCAATTAGATTAATATGATTGGCAGCACAAATTTGTTTGATTTCTTGATAGTATTTATTGTGGATTGGTTTTAATGCTCTAATGTCATTTTTCATATTGCCTTTACTATTAATACCTAAACCAGAATAACCTAAATTTTGTAAATGAGCAGTTTTTTTATGGACAACATTAAAAAACATTTCTCTAAAACCAATTTGAGCATCAAAAGCGATATAACGATAAAATGGTATATAATATAATTTCAAAAAATCTGCCTCTCCACGAAAATGATCTTTTATTATTTTAGAATCATGAATATAGGGTAAAAATTTTGATGCAATCCCTTCTGCTCTATGCTCATTAGAAAGATTCAAATCAGTTTCAATAATAACATTTTTAATGCAGTAATTACGCTCTATCATTAACTTTAAAATTAAAGAAGCTTCAAACAAATGGCCACCACTCATCCCAAAATTAAAAGCTTTCAATCCTTTGTCTTCAAACATCTGACTAACAAAATGATTATTAGCTCTAGACGAACCTAAAACGACAACATCATAAACTCTTCCTTTGGAATTGTAAACAAAGTCTATTTTTCCTCTATCAGAAGCTTGTAGATAAATAGCAGTATAGACTAAGTCTAGAAATACAAGCAAGATTAGTATTAAAAGAAAGCTTTTGGCAACAAAGCCCATGAATTTTTTCATATTAAATATTTGATTAAAAAAAAGAGCCAAATATGTTTGTAAATTGTAGTATCATTTTAATCTGTTAGAATAACATTTAATAATAGCTTTTTTTCAATGTTTAAAAAACTCTTTTTAAAACACTTCAGAATTATATCAATTGACAAAAATTTTTTATTATTAAAACTGAAAATATATAAATTCTTTGTAATCAGAAAAAGTTCCTAATGCAATAATGGCTATCAAACAGAATGCTAAATTTAGCCACGAATGCTTTCCAGAAATAGGCTCTACTTGGTTTCTAAAATTCCATTCGACAACAATAAAAGTAAAAATGAGAAGTAGTAATTCATAATTATAGCGTTCATTTTCTAAATATTGAGAAGTAAATTTAAAATCTAAAAACATCCGTTTGATATACTCAAAAGCTTCTCCTAATGATTTTGCTCTAAAAAAAATCCATGCGAGACATGTTAATGCAAAAGTAGTTCCGATATTAAAAAATACGCGAACTGAAGCCCAATTACACTCTAATGAAACCATTTCTATATTAGAACGATTCTTTTTCAAAAGTAATAGTGGTAAAAAATAGAGCGCATTAATAAAGCCCCAAGCAATAAAAGTCCAATTTGCTCCATGCCAAAAACCGCTGACTAAAAAAATTATAAAAGTATTGCGAATTTTCATTGCCATACCTCCGCTGCTTCCTCCTAGCGGAATGTATAAATAATCCCGAAACCAAGAAGATAAGGAAATGTGCCAACGTCGCCAAAACTCAGCTATATCCCTGGAAAAATAAGGATAATTAAAATTGCGCAATAAATCAATCCCAAAAAGTTTTGACATTCCTAATGCCATATCTGAGTATCCAGAGAAATCACCATAAATCTGGAAAGCAAAATATACTGCCCCTAAAATTAATGATAAGGAATTCATGGATTCATAATTATCAAAAATAGCGTTGGCATAAGTAGCACACGTATCAGCAATCACTACTTTTTTGACTAATCCCCAAATAAACTGAAAGACTCCTTCTTTAGCTTTTTGATAATCAAAGTCTCGTTTTATTTTTACTTGTGGTAATAAATGTGTGGCTCTTTCTATGGGACCAGCAACTAACAATGGAAAATAACTCACAAACAAGGAATAATCTATAAAGTTGTATTCGGCTTTTATTCTTTTTAAATAAATATCAATTACATAAGATAAACCGTGAAAAGTATAGAAAGAAATCCCTACGGGCAGAATAACATTGAGTAATAAAGGGCTGGTTTTCAAACCAAATCCATTTAATAAATGAGAGAACGAATCGGCAAAGAAATTATAATATTTGAATATACCCAAAAAACCCAGATTGACACTTATACTCAACCAAAACCAAAATTTGCGAATACTTTCTTTCTTGGCTTTTTCAATTTGAATTCCCGTATAATAATCTAAAAAAGTAGAGAAAACCAACAGAAACAAAAAACGCCAATCCCAACAGGAATAGAAATAATAACTCGCTATGATTAATAGCGCATTTTGGGTGCTTTTATTTTTATTAAAAACAAACCAATACAAGATAAAAACAATAGGCAGAAAAATGGCAAAAGCAAAGGAATTGAAAAACATATTTTTTATAACAGTTATGAAGTTTCTATTGAATTATTTTAAAATAATTTTCTACCATTTTTTTCAAAGATAAATTATTAACCTTTTTATTATATAGAGAAAAGT
>CBDUEE010000314.1:0-2777 GCA_965366105.1 uncultured Flavobacterium sp.
GTATTTAACGAATCACTAGGCTGATCAATAATAATAGAAAAAGCTTTTTGATTGAACTGCTTTCTTTTTTCTGGCGGTAAATTAAAATCATTTGCCAATGAAAGATAAGAGGAAAGACTATCTTCAGAAGAATCTATGGTTGCGCTAAATTTATTTTTTTGATTACAACTTAGAAAAATAAATAAAACGAGAAGCAATAATGGATAAATACTTTTCAATAGAATTTTTATATTTCACCAAAAATAGCAAAACAATTGCTATAAAAAAAGGCTGTCAAATAATTGACAGCCTTAACTATATTGAAGATAAATAGTAATTAATCTACCTTTTTGTTTCCTCCTACTGATCCTGCTCCTATAATATCAACTTTCTTATTTCCTCCAACAGATCCTGCTCCTATAATATCTACCTTTTTATTACCACCAACAGAGGCCGCACCAATAATTTCTACATTTCCGTTATTATCTGTAAGTGATATTGTATTTGCTTGAGTTGAAGTAAAAGAAGTTAATACCATTACTAAAGAGAATAATCCGATTGTTAAGATTGATTTTTTCATAATTTGAGAGTTTGAATTTGTTGTTTATCGTACCGTATAAAATCACGTTTTCGTTGATTTCTTTTGTAAAACTACATAGGATATTCCTAGATTTGCTTGCTACAAAAGCGGATATGGTAAAACACGTCCATCTGATAGTGAACGACCTTCAAATTATGACAATTGACTGCTTTTTAAACTTTTAAGTAATTTCCGGTAGAAAAATCGGAAATAATGAGATCAATATTAGACTTATAAGTTTTAGAAAATGGAAGTTTTACTGCACTATTTTTTATGTAACACAATGAATTCCCGCTGTGTATTCTGGAAATATAATTTCGATTTACAATGTAACTATTATGAATTCTAATAAATGGGTGCGATAAAACTCCTTCAAAATGCTTTAATGTTTTAAAGGCGGTAATCATTTCACCATTGTATAAATAAATATCTGTAGAATTATTATCTGCTCTTAGATAGCAAATATCATCTGCTTCGATATAACGATAATCACCATAGGATTTAATACATAAAGTCAGAGATTTCATAGAAGAAAAACCTTGGTCTGGTGTCATAAACATTGATTTTTCACTGCGTGATACTGCTAAATTAAGATTAATCTCCTCAGCAATAGCACTCTTATTTAGTTTTAAAATTAATTTTACAAAATCAATTTGCTGAACTGGTTTTAAAAAATAATCAAAAACACCATATTGTATTGCTTCAAAAGCCAATCTTTTTTTTCTAGTAGTAATGATAAATCTAGGAGGAGTTTTCAAATATCTATTTACTTCATTAATCATTAATAAAGACAGATTGCTAGTTGTATTAGTTGGGTCAATTTCTAAGAAAACCAATTCTGGCGTGTGTTCTAAAATAAGATTAAGACCCTCAGAATAATTATTGGCAGCAGCAAGAAATATAAGCTCTGAGAAGCCATCAGCAACTTCTTTTGTTATCAAGGCGCTGACAGCGTTATCGTCATCAATAATAATATAGGAGTAATTCATCACTTCTTTTGGGTTGAATTTACGATCATCAATACAATTCAGACAGTTGAAATACACTACTTTTTCTAGAAATAGTATACGTAAAAGTATTAATTATTAAGCAGAAACATTTTTTTTAAAACCTAAATCAACTTTAGAATATTTGTTTTGATAAGAACACCTAAAATGCATGCCAATTAAGACAATGATTTAAGCTGAATTTCGAAGCACTTATATTGTCTTATAAACAAGAAAGGCTTCCCTTTACGGAAAGCCTTTCTATTATAAAATAAGGTTTAATTACATTTTCATCAACCAATTTTTCATTGCAACTTCGTCTTCAATGATTGATTTCAAGTCAGAAATACTAACGCGATCTTGTTTCATCGTATCTCTATGACGAATCGTTACCGTTTGATCCTCGATCGTTTGATGGTCTACAGTAATACAAAAAGGTGTTCCTAAGGCATCTTGTCTTCTATAACGTCTTCCTACAGCATCTTTTTCATCATAAGCCACATTGAAATCCCATTTTAAATCTTCAATAATTTTATGAGCGATTTCTGGTAAACCGTCTTTTTTTACTAAAGGTAAAACGGCTGCTTTTGTAGGAGCCAAAACTGATGGAAGTTTCAATACTGTACGAGTTGAACCGTCTTCTAGTGTTTCTTCTTTTAAAGAAGTCGCAAAAACAGCCAAGAACATTCTATCTAATCCCACTGAAGTTTCTACTACATAAGGAACATAATTCTGGTTCAATTCAGCATCAAAATACTGTAATTTTCTGCCTGAAAATTGCTCATGTGCTTTTAAATCAAAATCAGTACGAGAGTGAATACCTTCTAATTCTTTAAATCCAAATGGGAAATTAAATTCGATATCTGCTGCTGCATTTGCATAATGCGCTAATTTTTCATGATCGTGAAAACGGTAATTCTCTCTTCCTAAACCAAGAGACAAATGCCATTTTAAACGGGCTTCTTTCCAGAATTCGTAATGCTTCATTTCTTCGCCTGGACGTACAAAAAATTGCATTTCCATTTGTTCAAACTCTCGCATTCGGAAAATAAATTGCCTTGCAACAATTTCATTTCTAAACGCTTTTCCAGTTTGTGCAATACCAAAAGGAACTTTCATACGTCCTGATTTTTGAACATTTAAGAAATTTACAAAAATACCTTGTGCCGTTTCTGGACGCAAGTATAAATCCATTGCAGTATCAGATGATGCACCAAGTTTTGTACCGAACA
>CBDUEE010000315.1:0-2735 GCA_965366105.1 uncultured Flavobacterium sp.
ATTATTTTAAACATCAAAAAATGATACAACTTCACGATAAACAATTTGTTCCGTTTATTTCTGCTAAAGAAATTGAGTTTGCTTTGGTCAAAATGGTTGCCCAAATAGAAGATGATTTCATTGATGATATACCAGTTTTTATCGGCGTATTAAATGGTTCTTTTATGGTGGTTTCTGATTTTATGAAATTGTACAAAAAATCCTGTGAAGTGTCTTTTATAAAAATGGCGTCCTATGAAGGAACTTCAACCACTAACGAAGTAAAACAGTTAATAGGTTTAAACCAAGACTTAACTGGCCGTAGCGTTGTTATAATTGAGGACATTGTAGATACAGGAAACACATTGGTGGAGCTGAAAGAATTGTTTAAAAAACAAAATGTAAAAAATTTTAAAATAGCAACACTTTTCTTCAAACCCGAAGCCTATACAAAGGATATAAAAATAGATTATGTTGGGATCCGAATTCCTAATAAATTTATTGTTGGTTATGGCTTGGACTACGATGGTTTAGGAAGAAATTTACCAGAAGTATATAAACTAAAAGAATAACTATACAACCACAACATGACTAACATTGTTTTATTTGGAAAACCAGGAGCTGGGAAAGGAACTCAAGCCGAATTTTTAAAAGAAAAATACAAATTAACGCATATATCAACTGGCGATGTATTTCGTTTTAATCTAAAAAACGATACAGAGCTAGGCAAACAAGCAAGAGTATATATGGATTCTGGAGATTTAGTTCCGGATGAATTGACTACAAAAATGCTAATAGATGAGGTAAATAAGCATTTGGATACCAACGGTATTTTGTTCGACGGATATCCTAGAACTATTGCGCAAGCTACAGCTTTAGATGCATTTCTTACAACAATTAATTCAAAAGTTGCCGCAACAATTGCACTCGAGGCTGATGATGAGATTCTAATACAGCGTTTATTAGAAAGAGGAAAAACAAGCGGTAGAATTGACGATCAAGATGAAGAAAAAATTAGAAATCGTTACGAGGAATACAATGAAAAAACAGCTCCCTTAATTGATTATTACCAAGATCAGGATAAATTTCATGCAGTAAACGGAATAGGTTCCATTGCAGAAATCACCCAAAGAGTAAGTAATGTGATTGATAATTTATAGAAGCTATTTCCAGCTATACGTTGCAAGTCCTCATTTATAAAACGTATTTTCTAAGACATAAAAGGAGCTTCCGCTGGTCGCTCTTTTCTATCAAGAAAATTACCTTTTATAAGTTCCGGGCTTCGCACTGCTATCTGGGCTAAAATAAGGAATAATTAAAAACTCGATTTTAAAAAACGAAAAATCGAATGAGAATACCTAAACGAATCAAAATAATAACTTGGAAATAGTAATAATATTTTTTCTGATACTGCTAAATGGGGTTTTCTCCATGTCCGAAATCGCCTTGATCTCAGCACGAAAAAATAGATTAGAAACTGCAGCAAAAAAAGGAAATAAAAGCGCAAAAATAGCTTTAGATTTGGCAAATTCGCCAAATAAATTTTTGTCAACTGTACAAATAGGAATTACTCTAATCGGCATTCTTACTGGTATTTATAGTGGTGACAAAATAACAAAAGACGTTGAGATTTTTATACAAGGATTTGAAGTCTTAAAGCCGTATGCACATCCAGTTGCTGTTGGTCTTGTTGTAGTAATATTGACTTTTTTCTCTCTGGTTCTAGGGGAATTGTTGCCTAAAAGGATAGGATTAAATCATCCGGAAGCAATTGCAAAAGCGGTGGCGCTGCCAATGAAAATAGTTTCTATCGTCACGGCTCCTTTTATTTGGTTATTAACACATTCTACAGATTTTTTGTTAGATATATTGCAAATAAAACCTACTGCAGACGGAAAAGTAACCGAGGAAGAAATCAAAGCAATTATCAAAGAGGGTACCGAAGGTGGTGAAGTACAAGAAATTGAACAAGATATTGTTGAGCGCGTTTTTCATATTGGTGACCGAAAAATAAACTCTTTGATGACCCATAGAAAATCGGTTATGTTCTTGCCCCTCAATTCAAACAAAGAGGAAGTTAAAGAGTATATGCTTAAGGAGCTGCATTCTATTTATCCTGTTTATAATGGAAATTATGATGATATAGTTGGTGTAGTAAATCTAAAAAATATTTTTGCCCATTTTGAAAATGAGAATTTCAATTTGGCTGATATAATGACCGAAGCTCCTTTCATGATGGAACAAACCACAGCGTATGTTGCTTTAGAAAATTTTAAAAAATCAGGTATTCATTACGCATTTGTATCAGATGAGTATGGCGTTTTTCAAGGGATTATTACTTTGAATGATATTCTCGAAGCGTTAGTAGGTGATGCGTCTGAATTTTATAAAGATGATTTTCAGTTAGTAGAAAGAGAAGATGGAACCTGGTTAGTAGATGGGCATTATTCGTTACACGATTTCTTGACTTACTTTGAATTAGATGAATTAATTAATGATTATGAAGTCACGACGGTAAGCGGATTAATAATGACTGAACTCTCGCGTATTCCAAAGCAAGGGGAGAAGTTGATTTGGCAGAAGTTTGAGTTGGAAGTAATTGATATGGATGGCGTAAAGATTGACAAGGTAATGGTCAAAGCATTACAAATGTAATAATAGTTTTATAGCGATTAAAAGCTCAAAATGAGTTTTGTAGGTATAGTTGAAAATTGAATAGTAGAAAAAATGACAGAGGGGAATTTTGTAGATTACGT
>CBDUEE010000316.1:0-2707 GCA_965366105.1 uncultured Flavobacterium sp.
CCCAAACATATCCAAGAACAAATTTAATAAGATTTAAGAACTAATTTTGACAATAATAAATTATTAATTCAAAATTAATACATCTTTTATGACTATTTAATTCCTATTAATCAGGTGTTTACAATTATTTTAAGTTTAAATATAATTCCTTTATAGATTTAAAGAGTGTGAATGATATAACTTTTAACAGCAATTGTATAACACTTTAGAGCTGTTATCAAAATACATTTGTAAAGTAGTTTTAACTCTAATAAATCAGAACTTTTCATTTAAAAACTGTTGTTTTTGAATAAATTTGATTAAAAAAGTAGTTTTACTAGTGCAAATTTTTTAAAAATAAAAATCATGAATATTAAAAGAATCTTTGGAGCATTACTAACGGCTCTTGGTATAGGCGGTCTTATTTATACAGCAATTATATTTGCAGAAACTTCAGGTGGAATAAGAGATGTTAAGGCACTGATTATATATGGAATACTAGGAATTGTTTTCTTTCTTTCAGGAATTAGCTTAGTTCGTACTACAAAAGATGAATCATAAATAGCATTCTTTTAGTATTAAAACAAATAATTTATTAAACATAGAATATTAAATAAAATCTAGAAAACATGAAAATTCAAATCGGAATTACAGAAGCACATTTAAAAAACAGTATTTCAATTCTTTCTTCAATTTTAGCAAATGAAATGACTTTTTACATCAAATTAAGAAAGTTTCATTGGAATGTGTCGGGGCAAAGTTTTATGGAATTACATAAGTTGTTTGAAGCACAATATACCCAAGTAGAAGTGTCAATTGATGAAACTGCAGAACGTATCAGTAAGTTGGGTGGAAAAGCAATTGGAACAATGAAAGAATATTCCGAATTAACGGTCATCAAAGAAACTCCGAATCATTATCCGAATCAAAAGGATATGCTCAAAGAATTATTAGAAGACCATGAAACTATTATTGTACAATTACGAAAAGATATAGATGCTAGTGATGAGGAAAATAAAGATGCAGGAACTGCTGATTTTCTTACTGGTTTAATTCAAGGTCATGAAACAATGGCTTGGATGCTAAGACGTTATTTAGAATAATAAATTAGTTATAACAAACAGTTGTGTAGTATTAAATAAATACGAAAACAATACGATTAGGTTAGGTTTTTATTTGGTTAGTAGAGGGCTGTTGTTTCCAACAGCCCTTTTCTTTTTACCTTCCTCATCGAAAATATAAATTATTTAGATTGACCAACTTTAGATTCAATCTACAAAATTTCATAATAGTTGATTATCATACTAATTATATAATTTTTTAATAAATTAATATAACACTAGATAAAGGTAAATGACTGAAATTTACAACATTATAACTCACATAAATTTTAATAATTAAGAGTTAAGAATTTATTTCTTTATTTTAATTAATGAATTTTAAAAACTCAACAAATAAATTTAACTTAATAATAGTGAACATGAATACAAAAAGCATAGGAATCGTCTTGATAATCGTAGGAGTACTAATGGTTGCTTATAATAGTTTTAATTTCAAAACTAGTGAAAAAGTTGTCGACTTAGGTCCAATAGAAATTAATAAAGAAGTAAATCATCCAATGGCATGGTCTCCTATAATTGGTGTTGCATTAGCGGTAGGTGGAGTTGTGTTATTAGTGGCAGGTACCAAAAAAAATAAGTAGGAAAAATAAATAGTTATTTTTTTGTCTGTGAATAATATAACTTTTCCTCTCTTTTATATAACATATTGTACTGTTTGATTGATGAAATTTGTAAATAAAAATATAACATGACAAAGCGATTCAATACAAATCTTAAACATATAGTTATAAGTACTATTGCATTACTTGTGATGATATTATTTAGTTCCTGCGGCAAGAATATTACTTTTCAAAACTCAAACATAGTTCCAGCAGCGAAAGGAAAAGTGAGTATAAAAAAAGATAGCAATAAAAATTATTCTGTAAAAATTAAAATATCAAATTTAGCAGAAGTTAAGCGATTGCAGCCTTCAAAGAATGTTTATATAGTCTGGATGGAAACAGAAGATAACGGTGTTAAAAACATTGGGCAAATTAAAAGTGATACAGGATTTATGTCCTCCAAACTTAAAGCCAGTTTTGAAACTGTAACATCTTTTACACCTACAAAAGTATTTATTACAGCTGAAGATCATCAAGATGCAAAATATCCTGGAAACCAAATAGTCTTAACCACAAAGAGTTTCTAGTTTATAAGATCATTTAATTTCTAAAAAGAAAATTGTTCCTTTTAATAAGTCTATACCAGATAAAAATGGAAGTTACACTTTATTTACCCATAGTTCTCCTATAAAATCATAACTGAGTTAGTTAACGCATAATAGTTAAGAAGATGAATCCAGAAAAATCAATTAAAGTATTAAATAGTATTATTGAGATCAATAATAAAAGAATTGAGATTTATAAAATAGCAGAAAAAGCAACAGAAGAAAATGATTTGAAACAATTATTTTCTGAGTTCCTTGAAGTCATTAGGGTATTCAAATTAGAACTTATTCAGGAGGTCGAAAAATTGGGAGGAATTCCTGTAGATGTTATCAAAAGGAATAGTTTGTTTTCTAGAATTTGGGTGAATTACAAGTCGATTTTTGCTGAAACAAATAGAGAGGATTTATTAAACACTCTTGAATATGATGAGTTTTTAGCTATAAATAGATACAAAAATAC
>CBDUEE010000317.1:0-2647 GCA_965366105.1 uncultured Flavobacterium sp.
TGATTTCTCTTCATTATTATAGTTGAGAATTCTAAAAAAAATGTTTACATCATTTCCAATAGAAAATTTATTTGTATTGAAATTTGTTTCATTAGAAAGTGATACTGATAAAAACCGCATTTTTCCATTACCACTTCTCTCTGTATTATTATCAAAAACAACACTATGACTATTGCTGTATTCAACTTCTGAATATATTTCTAAAGCTTTTTCTACATCTCCATCAAACTTTAATAGACCATTTTCCAATACAATCCCTCTTGTACATAAACTCTTCACCGCCGCCATATTATGACTCACAAACAAAACAGTTCTCCCTCCTTCCCTTGAAATATCCTGCATTTTGCCAATGGCTTTTTTCTGAAATTCAGCATCACCTACGGCGAGAACTTCATCAATAACCAAAATTTCGGGTTCTAAAAAAGCGGCTACAGCAAAAGCCAAACGAACCGTCATTCCGGAACTATATCGTTTTACTGGAGTATCTATATAACGCTCACAACCAGAGAAATCGATAATCTCCTCTAGTTTTGCGGTAATTTCTTTTTTGGTCATTCCTAAAATAGCACCATTAAGAAAAATATTTTCTCGACCAGTCATTTCGCCATTAAAACCGGTTCCTACTTCTAACAAGGAAGCAATACGACCTCTTGATTTTATACTGCCTGTCGTAGGTGCAGTAACTTTAGATAGTATTTTGAGCAAAGTAGATTTTCCAGCTCCGTTCTTGCCTATGATTCCCAGGACTTCGCCCCGTTTAACTTCAAAATTAATATCCTGCAATGCCCAAACGTAATCGCTAGAGCCTTTGGTGCTTCGGTCATTTGTATCACCAATTTTCAAATATGGATTTTCTTTGCCGCGCACTTGATGCCACCAACGGTTGAAGTCATGACTTAGCGTACCTGTACCTACTTGACCAAGACGGTACTGTTTTGAGATGTTTTCTGCCTTTAAAATAATGTCTTCACTCTCAACAGAGGAGGAGTGGAGACTCAATTCTACTGTTGCATCTTTTATTTCTTTATTCATCATTTACTCCAAATTATTCTATTTTCATCCCAATTCCTATCTTAACTGAGGCTAATTTTATTGGTTATTCTTATTCTGCCAATCGACGATTATGAATATTTTTTTGGTTTCGCTACGGGTAATTTGGTTTTTTTAAAACAAAAAAATCTGAATTTCTGCTACCGCTTCGCCTTCTCATTCACAAAATAAACATGAAATAAGTTAGATTTTATTTATTAGAATAAAATATCAATTTAAAAACTCACGTATTATTTCCAAACTTTTGGAGTGAGTTGGCTAGAATATTATACCGTATCTATAAAACTCTTTTCTGTTTTATTAAAAATCAATATACCCACCAAAAGTAAAACTATAGTTACTACAGTTGTATATAATAATCCAACAATAGAAATTTCGCCTACATTCAATAACATGTAGCGTGTTGTTTCTATAATATACGCCAACGGATTGTATTGGACCAACCAGGCATAATGTGGAATTTTTTCCTTGATCAAAGCCAAAGGATACATCACCGCCGAAACATACATTAACAATTGCACTCCAAAGCCTATCAAATAACTAAAATCTCTATATTTAGTAACCAAAGACGAAATAAACATTCCTAATCCTAATCCCAAAACGCCCATTAAAATAATAAGCAAAGGAAAGAACACCACAGAAGAGTTTAAGCTAACAACAGCTCCTTGCATGTAATAAATAATATAAAAAACAATAAAAATAAAAAATTGAATTCCAAATTTAATTAAATTAGAGATTACAATAGAAATAGGCACTATCAGTCTTGGGAAATAAACCTTTCCAAAAATTCCTGCATTACTACCAAAAGTATTTGAGGTACCTGTTAAACAGGCTGTAAAATAATTCCAAATGGTAATTCCGGCTAAATTAAACAAGAACGGTGGCACAGTCCCAGTAGTAATACCCGCTAGATTATTGAATATTATCGTAAAAGTAATCGAGGTAAACAATGGCTGAATGAGATACCAAAGCGGCCCTAAAACTGTTTGTTTGTACATCGTTACTACATCTCTTTTTACAAAAAGAAATAGCAAATCTCTGTATTGCCAAACTTCTTTAAGATTAAGTGAGAAAAATTTATTTTTAGGCGTTATTTCAAACAACCAAGTGGTATTTTTATGTTCTAAATGATTCATTTATTGATGCTTAAATAGGGCTTTAAAATTAAATGAAGTTAATCTTTTTTCAAAAAAAATTATTTTATAGAAATCAACAAGTTGATTATTTCCTAAAGTCAATATTAGTTTGTAATTTATTTTTACATTCTCAACAAAGGTAAGGTATAAAAGATATAAACAAAAAAAGCACCCATTTATTAACTGGGTGCTTTGTATAAAATTTATGCTATTGTTATTCTTAGTTAGGATTTTGTTCAATTGCAGGATTAGCATTAATTTCTGCTCTAGGGAACAACCATTGCCATCTTTTATCACCAGCAGGAATACTCATTGTAAGTGCAACTGAAGTAATGTGATTAGATGTAGTAGCAGGAATTGTTGTAGGCCCCACTCTGTCTAAAGCTGAATTTGTTCTTTTTAAATCGTAAAATCTAAATCCTTCACCCCACAATTCGATTCTTCTTTGTAAAAGTATTTCA
>CBDUEE010000318.1:0-2640 GCA_965366105.1 uncultured Flavobacterium sp.
TTGCTGTCGCATTTAATAATCTTTACCGTTCTGAAAAAAAACAATACCTTTTAGTAAATACTGCTTCAAGTTGGATTCCTCCTTATTATATTTTATATAAAAGACTAAAAATATTTGATTTAAACGATCTGAATTTCGCTTAAACTCAAATTATCTTTTACTATAAAATACTTAAAAAATGCAAAATAAAGAATTATTGCAGTCCTATCATATGGCTGGACTTTTTACGTTGACCTTACGATTGGTTGTTGGATGGACTTACTTTTCAGCTTTCTGGCGTCGATTGATTTTAGAAAACAAATTAGATCCCGACACCGCAGGATATATTGGAGAAAAATTCAATCACTTTTTACCAAATGCTTTAGGAATTAAACCTATTATAGAATATCTAGTTACTACTCCAGATGCTTTATGGTACGCTATGGCGGTTTTTACGATTGTTGAAGCCATTGTAGGTTTATTTATAATGCTGGGATTATTTACCAGATTAATGAGTATTGGCGTATTTAGTTTGGCAATGGGAATTTTATTAGGTTCGGGTTGGTTAGGTACCACTTGCCTAGACGAATGGCAAATTGGAGTTCTTGGTGTAGCTTCAGGATTTACAATCTTTCTGTCAGGAAGCGGCAAATATTCATTAGATTATTTCTTGCAAACTAAAAATTATAAAATTACAAAACATCCAATTTTCAGTTGGTTAGGTTCGGGTGTTTTGCCCATTCGATTTACTATTTTGCCTAAAATTGTGTTTGGCGGTGCCCTCGCCATTTTAGCACTTACTTTATATACAAACCAATATTTTCACGGAGGTGTTTGGGGAACATTACACAATAAATCAGTTAAACCTAAAATTGAAATCACTAATTCTACTTTAAATCAAGACGTACTTTCGTTTCAAATCTTTAGAGTTGAAGGCGCTGATGTATATGGTTCGTTCCTAATTGGTATTAAAATTGTCGATGGTAATGAAAATACCATTTTAGAATTAGATCAAAAGGCGTTGGCTAATTTTCCAAAAGAGAACATTAAAAATCGATATGTTGCTCAAATAAAAAGCGGAAAACACAGCATGATTATTCCTTTGGGTGCCAAAGCAAATCTGGAGATCAAAGACGAAAAACTGGCTCATTTATCTAATGGAAGTTACAAAGTGATTCTCACCGATATTAGTGGTGTAACTTGGACTGACACTTTCGAAATAAATAAATAATACATTATTATTTGGAATGGCTTCCTTACTCTTAAAACAAAAGTGGTGAAGCCATTTTTTTTATGAAATAGCATATTGATCTATTTAAAGATAATACGGTAATTATAGACCAAAACCCTAGCCCAGATAGAAATGGAAAGCCCACAGCAGAGCGTTTTAGCGAGGCGAGGACTTGAAATGAATAGCTGGAAATAGCTCCGAAAATTAATAATTGAAAGCTGTGATTTCTAGATTAACGAAAACGATTGAATCTTTTAATTTTGCTTGCTGTCTTCTTTGCTACTCCATAAAAAAGCAATAAATTAGCGACTTCAAATTTTATACAACAACACAATGAAAAATACTGCGCTTACGCACATACACGAAAGTTTAGGAGCTAAAATGCTTCCGTTTGCTGGATACAATATGCCAATTACTTATGAAGGAGTGAATGCTGAACATGAAACAGTGAGAAATGCTGTAGGTGTTTTTGACGTTTCGCACATGGGTGAATTTTTACTTTCTGGACCAAATGCATTAGCTTTGATTCAAAAAGTTTGTTCGAATGATGCATCGACTTTAACAATTGGGAAAGCGCAATATTCTTGTTTGCCAAATGAGGATGGTGGAATTGTAGATGATTTGATTATCTATAAAATGAAAGAAGAAGAGTATTTATTAGTGGTAAATGCTTCGAATATCGATAAAGATTGGGAATGGATTTCGGCTCGTAATGATGTAGGAGCGGATATGAAAAACCTTTCGGATGAGTATTCGTTGTTTGCTATTCAAGGGCCAAAAGCTGTTGAAGCAATGCAGCCTTTATCCTCATTAGATTTAGCTGCGATTCCTTATTACCATTTTGAAGTCGGTGATTTTGCTGGTTTTGACAACGTAATTATTTCGGCAACTGGATATACTGGTTCTGGAGGTTTTGAAATTTATTGTAAAAATGACCAAGCAGAAGCGATTTGGAATAAAGTTTTTGAAGCTGGAGCAGCTTTCGGAATCAAACCAATTGGTTTAGCAGCTCGTGATACTTTGCGTTTGGAAATGGGTTTCTGTTTGTACGGAAATGACATTAGCGACACTACTTCTCCTCTTGAAGCTGGATTAGGTTGGATTACAAAATTCAATAAAGAGTTTACCAATTCTGAGAACTTGAAAAAACAAAAAGAAGCTGGTGTTACTAGAAAAATTGTTGCTTTTGAAATGCAAGAACGTGCCGTGCCAAGACATGATTACGAAATTGTTGACGGAAGTGGAGCTGTAATTGGAATTGTAACTTCTGGGACAATGTCTCCTTCTATGAACAAAGGAATTGGATTGGGTTACGTAACGGTAGCAAACAGTGCGATTGACAGTGATATATTTATTAGAATTCGTAAAAATGATGTTCCTGCAAAAGTGGTAAAATTACCTTTTTACAAGAAATAGAAATAGCATTATAC
>CBDUEE010000319.1:0-2630 GCA_965366105.1 uncultured Flavobacterium sp.
GGGAAACAATACCTTCAATTGTAGAAACTTCTAGGTATTTATCTACTATTTCTTGTGCGTCTTTCATAGTAACATCCACAGATATGCTGGTAAACTTTCCTGTCTTAGATTTTTTGGTATTTATCACGGCACCCATACAATCAAAAGCTACTTCGACACGCTGTATGTTATCCTTTTCTGTAGGTACAATAAATTTAAATAAGTATAGGGCTGGCCAAGTATTACTGTTGTCCAACTCTACTTTTAATCGATCATAGAATTCTTTAGTCTTGTTATCCATTTTCTATTTTAAATAAAGGCAAATATACGGTTTCATTAGTAAATTATGAATTATGAAATATGATTTTTTGCCTAATCGCATTTAAAAAAGCAATCATTTTTTCAAATCCCAATAAGTTTAAGTAAATTTGCGCCTTATTTTTTAAAAGTGCAAACAAAAATCATAGTTATCATTGGCGGTCCCGGAACAGGTAAAAGTACTATTATAGACGGATTAGTCGCTAAAGGACATTGTTGTTATCCTGAAATTTCTCGGGAAGTAACTTTGGAGGCAAAAAAACAAGGAATCGAACAATTATTTCTTGAAAAACCTTTATTATTCAGCGAATTACTACTAGAAGGCCGAAAAAAACAATTTCAAAATGCGTCTAATGAACCTTATGATGTCGTTTTTATAGACAGAGGAATTCCTGATGTTTTGGCCTATATGCATTACATTGGCGACAGTTACCCTGCTACTTTTGATACTGCTTGTCGCGAGCATTTGTATTCCAAAATCTTCATACTTCCGCCATGGGAAGAAATCTATATTAGCGATGAAGCACGCTATGAAAACTTCGAACAAGCAAAATTGATCAATACGCATCTTATTGAAACCTACCATAATTACGGTTATGAATTAATAGAAGTGCCAAAAGACACTATGGATAACAGAATTCTTTTTATCTTAGAGGAAATTTCTAAATAATTCACAAGTTTAGAATTTACGTTGGGGGATGTTTTTCAATGAACTGAAACTTGTAATCTATGCCAGAAGCAGTAGCGCTACTCCAAAAATATTGGAAACACGAGAAATTTAGATCACTTCAAAAAGAAATCATCACGTCTGTTTTAAACGGTCATGACACTTTTGCATTGATGCCTACTGGAGGTGGAAAATCAGTTTGTTTTCAGATTCCAGCTTTAATGAATGATGGCATTTGTCTGGTGATTTCGCCATTAGTAGCACTAATGAAAGATCAAGTTGCTAATTTGCAAAAACGAAACATTAAAGCAATTGCATTAACCGGAGGCATACGCTCTGAAGAAATGATTGATTTATTGGACAATTGTCAATTTGGAAATTATAAATTCTTGTACCTCTCCCCAGAAAGACTTCAGTCTGATTGGATTTTGGAACGAATAAAAAATCTACCCATAAATTTAATCACTATCGATGAAGCACATTGCGTTTCACAATGGGGACATGATTTTCGACCAGCTTATTTAAAGATTTCAGAACTAAAAAAACATTTTCCAGAAACCCCTTTCCTTGCTTTGACTGCAACAGCAACGCCAAGAGTAAAAACGGACATTATCACTGAGCTTGGGCTTCATGAAGCACGAATTTTCGAAAAATCGTTTGCAAGGGAAAATATTGCTTACATGGTTTTTGAGGTAGAAGATAAGCTTTTTAGAATCGAGCAAATCCTAAAGAAAAACCCACAACCATCCATAATATATGTGCGAAACAGAAAATCATGTTTAGATATTTCGTCACAATTACAATCCTTAGGATTTAAAGCTACTTATTATCACGGAGGACTTTCGTCTAAAGAAAAAGACAAAAATATGAACTCTTGGATGAACGAAGAAGTTCAGGTTATTGTGGCTACAAATGCCTTTGGGATGGGAATTGACAAAGCCAATGTAAAAACAGTTATCCATATCCAATTGCCCGAAAATATGGAGAATTATTATCAAGAAGCAGGACGTGCGGGTAGAAATGGAGAAAGAGCTTTTGCCCTTTTGCTAACCAGTCCTTCTGATATTATTCAAGCCGAAAGTCAATTTATAAATATTCTGCCTGATAAAAAGTTCTTGAATTTGATGTATTTAAAGCTCAATAACTATTTTCGAATTGCTTACGGAGAAGGAATAAACGAGCAATTCACTTTTAATTTGCATCATTTTTGTTTAAAATATGAGTTCCCAACCCTTAAAACTTACAATGCATTGCAATTTCTGGATCGCCAAGGAATCATTAGCCTGTCGCAAGAATTCTCAGAAAAGATAACTTTGCAATTCCTTATTTCTTCAAAAGAAGTGATGCGGTATATGAGTTTAAATCAAAATGACGAAGAAATTATATTAGCTATTTTACGTACTTATCCTGGAATTTATGAAATGCAAACGGCTTTCAACCTACAATTGATTGCCAAAAAATCAAACCGTAAAGAATCAGAAGTTCTAGCTGTATTACACAAATTGAAGGAAAAAGAAATAATAGACTATCATTCTAAAAATAATGATGCTACTATTTTATTCAATGAAGTTCGAGAAGATGAACGAACAATAAGCCGGGTTTCAAAACATTTAAAAAATCAAAACCAGTTAAAAAAAGAACAACTTCAGGCTGTTGTTCATTATGT
>CBDUEE010000320.1:0-2629 GCA_965366105.1 uncultured Flavobacterium sp.
CCCATTTTTAGCCCACAATCATTTATAGTAATGCCTTTTAAAACCACACTATTAGTATCGCGAATAGGCACTATAAAAGCGTTGACTCCATAATCTGTGTTATCAATTATTAACTTCGCAAAAACGGTTGCCATTTGTCCGTGAACGGCTGCATTGCCAATATATTCTTTCTGTGCTTTTTGATGTGGCGTATGAATAGTAAATGTCTGATCATCGTGATTGTAAGTGGCCGTGGTTTCCATCCCTTTCACATTCGATCCATGATTGGTTTCTGTCATGGCAAAACAACCCGGTATTTTAAGTGAGCCAATATCTTTTAAGTATTTAGCATAGTGTTTTTCTGTACCTAAAGAGTGAACACTCATTCCCCAAAGTCCAAATTGAACACCAAATTTAATAACTAAACTTAGATCGTGGTAACTCAAGGTCTCCATTATAGCAAAATAATCGGCTATATTATCTCCGCCACCGTATTCTTTAGGATAAGCCATGTTACCTAAATTTTCTTTGGCAAGTATTTTGCACCAATCATAGACTTTTTCTCTATAAATAGCCGTGTCAGTAGAAGTTTCGTAAGCAAATTCAGGCTGACTGATTATCAGTTTTACTTTTTTTATTATTGCTGCTTGCTCGCCATCCAGAATTCTTGTGAGCTTTTCAATTTCAAAACTTGTAGTCGTTTGAAGATTTGAAGTTAAACTATTCGATTTGTTTTTGAAATCTGTAATTATTTCTTCGCCAGAAATTCCTAAATCATTTTCGAGTTGTATAAATGCAGCACGCAAATCTTTACTACTATTTTCATTATCAGAAAGTAATGTTGCTATTTCAAAAGTAGATTTTAAAGTAGGATTTTCGTTGAGAACGGTTTCTATTTCTGATTTCCAACTGTTTATTGTGGTTCGTGTTGGTGGTGTTTTGCTATCTAAATTAGAGAGTAGTATTTCCTGCTCTTTTGTATTTAACCAATCTTGTGAAAGGATGAAATTCTGTAAAGTCACGAATTCTTTTTGAGTCAAAAGATCGTCTGACCAAACGAGGTAAAAAAGAGGTATAAAAGCTTTTAGTTTGGAATCTTTCATAGTAAATTAAATTTTTATAAAATCTTAAGTTGTGTCAAGATAATAAAATATAATTCCTTAAAAGATAAATTAACACGACTTTCACTTTCTAATATCTTCTAATTAAAGTGATTTTACGACTAATTTTGAAAACTTATAGTAATACTTAATCTAAGGTCAAAGCACCTAAAATTTCCTCTGATAAAAAAGGACCGCCAGGATATCGAGCGGTATAATCTAAATTCATCCAGATTTGTCCGCGTTCATCTACGTGATAAAAAAGCTTTTTATCGCGACTTTCGTTTGGAAATAATATGTTTTTAATCAAAAAGTTTACTTTTTCTAAATCAGCATGAGATCCAATGAGTATTTCTGGGTAAATATGTCCCTTGGTGTGTATCAATCGAGGTGTTCCACCAATGGCTCTTACACAAGCGGCCATCAAAATGGAGTGATCATCACAATCACCAGAAAAATAGAGTAGCGATTCTGTAGCAGTAGCAATATAATCTCCTGCTTTAGGATCACTTACATAATTCCACCTGCTATTAATTTCTTTAAAAACGGCAAAACATTGAATTATGGTTCTGTACTCATAATATCCTTTTACATCCTTAAAATATTTTGAAGTAGCCATTACTGCAAAATTCCTAACTTTTGGATTTTGATATTCAATTGCATTAATAATTTTGGATTTATTGGGAAACGGAAGTAATTTGGCAATGATAATATCTTGTGGATATGGATTGTAGGACATGCTATACATCATTGTGTTGTAATCCTCATATACATTATTAAAGCCATAGTTACCAATAGTTGAACCGTAAACTAATACTATTAAATAAAAGATAATGCAAAAAATAATAATAGTTCGTAACATTCTTAAAATAAGCTGAATGACAACGATCATTACAATGAAAAGTATAACACGATCAATATTTAAAAACCAGTTTGGATTAATTAAATTTTGATGTAAAATGATAAAAAGCGGAATAGCAATCAAAATATTAAGTACAAAAATAATAACATCATCCCAAGGTTTTTTGACCTGAAGTTTTTGTTTTATATCTTGAAAAGTAATGTTTTTGAATTTTATCATACGTGAAACTACAAACAGTAATCTAAACCGTCTTTACAATACCCTCAAAAGTACCTTTTTTATCTATAATTTTAAGTTGAAAAAGCTGATTTTGAACTTTGTTTAACATTTCATTGGTTATTTGTTTTTGAGACCATGTTGTTAATGCTAACCAATCTTGAATATCTTCTATTTTTTGATCGTAATTGGATGCCAAAGTTTTATCAATACTTGGGATATCTTTGAATTCCTCTGTAGTTTGATTGATGATTGCAAGAATTTTTGAGATAATCTCTCGATCATTTTTTAAAATTTCTTCGCGAACAGCAATTACAAAACACGGCCACGGAGTAGGGCAATCTGCAATTCTTCTAAAAATACCTTTATCTACTAGTGGTTTCGTCATAAAGCGTTCCCACATAAAATAATCAGCAGTTTGATTGGTCAATGCTTCAACCGCTCCGTCGATGGTGTTAATGATTTCAAATTG
>CBDUEE010000321.1:0-2622 GCA_965366105.1 uncultured Flavobacterium sp.
ATATTAGAAGGTAAATCAGCTTGCAATCTGCTATAAATCAACACTTCTAATTCTACTTGCGCTTTATTTTGTTGCTTTACAGTTAGAAAATCCCAAAACAATGTACTCAACTGATTGGATAATAACTTCACAATTAACTCATTTTCCTCTACCGTAATTACTTTTGAAAAACTATCAAAAGCAATTAATGGTTTGATTTTGCCAATTAATGTATTTTCATAAACATTAATATAACTATAAGCTCTAGCTACTTCGTCCTTTGTATTTTGAATTGCATCAATATTTATAATATCAACTGGAAAAACACCATAACCTAAACCGTCATAATTGTAAATAATGTAGACTGGTTTTATCATACCAATTGCTTCAGCAACATTTGTAATCCGATCTTTTACATTAACCTTTATAGTTTTGATAGTATCAGGATATATCAATCCAATTTCAAAAATTTGTGGCCATACGTTCTGCGAACCGTCTTCGGCTTGTTGCTCAATTAAGAAATTCTTTATCTCACCAGTTTCACCATATTCAATCTGATCCTTAAATAAAGCTCTACCGGATTGATTTACCCAGACATCACTCCATTTTTTTATATTAATTGGAGTTTCATTGTCTAATATCGCTACTAAATTCTCCCAATCTGCATTTGAATTTGCATATTTCTGGATGTATTTCTGAATTCCTTTTTGAAAAACTTCTTTTCCCATCGTTGCTTCTAATTGTCGCATCATAATAGGAGCTTTATTATAAATGATGTTTCCATAAAGAGAACCTGCATCTTTAAGATTAGCTAAGTTCTGACGAATAGGATGCGTTCCTTTGGTTCGATCTTCATCATACGCACTAGAGTAATGTGTTGCCAAAAACTGCAACTTGTGATTGATTTTTGGAAAAGCGGGATTCATTATTTTATCGGCCATAAAATTAGCAAACACTTCCTTCATCCAGACATCATTAAACCATTTCATAGTGACCAAATCGCCAAACCACATGTGTGAACTTTCATGCGCAATAAGCTTTCCTCTACTTAATTTTTCGCTATCCGTTGCGCTGTTGTCCAAAAATAACTTCGATTCTCTATATTGAATCGCTCCTACATGCTCCATGCCGCCATATTGAAATACTGGAATTGTAGCAAAATCCATTTTTTGGAATGGAAAAGGATGTTGGGTATATTTTTCTAAAAAGGAAATCGCTTGTCGGTGCAAATTAAAAATAGCATCTGTACTCTCGCTAATTTTTTCGGTATTACTTTCTCGATACAACATAGTCATCGGAAAATTATCTAAATTCTGAGAAATACTTTTAAATTCACCAGCGACAAATGAAAATAAGTATGTGCTCATGCTATCGGATTTACCAAACTGGTATTGCTCAAAATCTCCTTTCTCGATTTTATTGATTAGCGGAGCGCCCGCTAGAACAGACCAACCTTTTGGTGCCGTTATAGAAAGTGTGTAAGTAGCTTTGATATCAGGCTGATCAAAACACGGAAATAAAGTACTTGCTCTATCTGGAACCAATAAAGTGTATAAAAAATCATCGTTTCTATTTAAGGATAATTCTCCTGCTACAAAATCAACCTCAACCCTGTTTTTACCTTTTACCAAAAACTCTTTAGGTATAATCAAATGCTCTTTTTCGTGAATAATGGCAACTGTTTTTCCATTGACTACAACTAATTTTAGATTTTCTTTCTTTTCATTAAAATCTAAATACAAAGACTCCTGAGTATTGGTAAGATTTAAATTTAAAACAAGATGCGATAGAATAGGGATTTCTTTCTCTTTCGGAATAGCAAATGCTAAATCATAAGAAACGGCAGATACTTGGCTCTTGCGATACGTTGCTAGTTCTTTAGAAATTCCAGTTTCTAAAGTTACAGTAGTTTTCTTAACCGATTGACAGGAATAAAATACTAAAATAAAACACAATACAAACAAATTGATTTTCATTACAACAGAGATTGGTGTGGGTTAAAAATAAGAAAAGGCTTGACTTTCGCCAAACCTTTCTATATAAATTATAATCTACCGATTACAACAAAGCGTCTAAACTATCTGCGTAAGTTTGTTTAGGAGCAACTCCTACTTGTTTTCCTACTACTTCTCCGTTATGAAAAACCAATACTGTTGGTATGTTTCTCACTCCGTATTTTGCAGCAAATTCTTGGTTTGCATCAACATCTACTTTCCCAATTACTACTTTACCTTCGTATTCCGTACTCAATTCGTCAATGATTGGACCAACCATTCTACAAGGTCCACACCATGCTGCCCAAAAATCTACCATTACTGGTTTGTCTGATTTCAAAACTACTTCTTCAAAAGTAGCATCTGTTATTGCTAATGCCATATTGTTTTTTTTAGAGTTTAAAAGTCCTGAGCGTATTCAGAACTTGGATACAAATTTAGAAATTAAAAACAAATCAAACACTATTTAAAAATTAGTTTTGATTATAAGTGTATTGTCATTCTTTATAAAAAATGTTTTTAAGATCTATTTATTCAAAATTAGGAGCTATTCCTGCTCTACGCTATATCTTTTAGTATCTTATTGCTTGTTCCTCGCAAAAAGACACTAAAAGGATGCCGCTTCGATCAGGGCTAAAAAAAAAAGAGG
>CBDUEE010000322.1:0-2621 GCA_965366105.1 uncultured Flavobacterium sp.
TTTATATTTACACTATTTTATGATAGATTTATGAAATTCTCACATAACTACTAGTTTTTAATATTTTTGAAACTAAAATAGAAACCAACTTTAGTGTATTTTAATTGTTTTTTGGGCTATCTTTTTTTGTAGAAACAAACAGTATCATTACACTGGCAAAATTAAAAATTATAAAACCAACAAAAAACAATGCAAATTAGAATGTCCTAAAATGCATTATACTGAACATATTCCAGCAATTCATAAAAAAACAGATATATTTGGATTGAAAAAAAAAGCACCAAACACTACTTTTTTAAAACTATTTTAAAATTAATGTACATAAACTAAATATGAAAAACACTCTTATTGCCTTTTTATTGCTAGTTTGTAGTGCGCAACAAATTAAATCTCAGGCTATTTTAATACATCATATAGAGCAGCCATTGTATATTGATGGCGATTTATCCGACTGGAAAACCACTTTTTCGCAGGAATTTGTCATTCATAACTCTGGAGAAAAAGCAACACAAGCAACCGTTGCATCTCTTTCTTGGGACGCTACTTTCTTATATATCGGTTACAGTTGCACTGATTCTAAAATTGTAGGCACACCCGGAAAGAAAGATGATAGTATTTTTGAAAGTGATGATTTAGTAGAGCTTTTTATTGATCCAGATGGAGATGGCAAAAACTATATTGAGATTGGAGCAAATGCTTTTAACACCAATTACGATTTGCTTATTGAATGCATTGCCAAGGATTGTGGAGGTTGGAAATCTGATTTATCCGTTACGATAAAAGGATTACGAGTAGGTTCTAAAATTACTAATTTTGGCTATTCCGTCGAAATTGCTATTCCGTTTTCGAGTTTGAGCGAAATCACAAATGGCAATTTTAAAACCCCGGAAATTGGAACCACTTGGAAAGGGAATTTATTCCGAATCGACTATGGTCAAGCCAAAGAATACCAATCCTTAAAACCGTATCAAAGCAAAAAACATGGTTTTCATCAACCAGCCGAATTTGCAGAATTAAGATTTGTGATGTGATTGTAATGTAAAATCAAAGTATTTATAGGAATTGTTTTTATATTGATTTTTGGAACGCGCGGGACGTTTGCGTTATCAATGAGAATTTAATTTAGATTCCCAATTTTTAGGCGAACGTGAAGTGTGAAAGATTCCAATTACCGTTATAGTATCGTTGGTAGTTATATAATGAATTCCATAAGGAAAACGAGTTATAAAAAGAATTTTTACAGATTTGTATCTTTTTTGAAATGAAGAAGGATTTCTAGTAATCTGATTCAAACCAACTTCTAAACAAAGTTCAAAGTCATAAGATAGTCCTTTTCTTTGTTCTTCATACCAAAGAATTATTTCTTCAATATCCAATAAAGCTTCCTTTATAAAATGTACACTGTACATTTATCTTAATGAATCAATATGTTTTTTCACATCTTGCCAAGTAAAATATTCAGCTCTACCTTCCTCGACTTTTTGCAATCGAAAATCTAACTCCGATTTGAGTTCCGATGAAAGATCAATGTCTTTTTTAGAAACACTATCCCATAACTGCTCAACTAAAACAATTTTCTCAGCAGTAGTTATTTTATTTAAATCTTTGATTTCCATTTTATAAAATTACAAAAAAAAAAATTCATAATAACTTTAATAAATTATCCTTTATTTACAATATTAGATTCAAATCATCGCTTCATTTCTTCGTGAGTATATGTATTACCGTTAGTAATATCTGTCAATCCTTTTTGAATAAGTATTTCTTTTCCTATTTTATTTTACATAAAAAAGTCTACATAAAAGTAACAGTAAAGCTTTTTAGCAACTACGATTATTCACTAACTTCAACTAAATTAATTTCAATTTGAATTCCGTTCATTAAGGTATATTCTAATTTAACGAAACCATATTTATCGTTATAGAAAGCTACCAGTTTACTTTCGCCGATATTAGATTTTGCAGTTGAATTAATTTTATAACAATCTAAACTTCCAAGACTAGTTTTGATTGCTTCTTTCCCAACAATTACATAAGTGTAATCTAAAAGAAGTCTACCTTTCCATTCTCCCCATTGTTTGTTTGACCAATTATCGCCAATGCTCATCTTGTCAGTCCAAGTGTAACCAACAGGCTTATTTAATTTAATATAAGGAAAGGGACAGGTTTCTAATGCATTCAAAAATCCGATTCTGGGAGGATGAATCCAAACATTCTCTTTATTTTCGACTACTCCAGTTGAACTAAAAAATTTAGGATTGGGTTCAAAATTATAACGGATTTCAGTTTGATTTTTGTTTGTCCGTTGAAACATCTTTGGTTTTATAACGGACATTTTAATAGCATCAATTTTATTTTTATCCACTTCATTAGTAGTTAAACTGTCTTCTGTGTTATTGACGAGAAAATATTTGTTTTCATTCTTTTGAATAGAATAGGAATACATAAATGTTTTACCAATTTGATAAATAACATTATTCTTATCTACTTTGCTTTTTTCTATTTTAACTCCATCATATTCTTGCGCCATGCAAAGATTAGAAATTACTAACGCTATAATAAGTAGTTTGTTTATTTTCATTTGAGAGGCTTTAAAAAAGACGTGGAGTAAAGTTAAGTAAA
>CBDUEE010000323.1:0-2584 GCA_965366105.1 uncultured Flavobacterium sp.
TAAATCTGGGATTCATAACCCTGAGGTCACGGGTTCAACTCCCGTCTTCGCTACACATAAACCCTTAAACATCAATTGTTTAAGGGTTTTTTATTTAATGAAATTTCCTCACTCCATGACGAATCGGAGTGACTAATATAAAATAACGAACGTGTTATCACATTAATAATGTGAACAATACACCTTACAAACCTCAGGAATATTACTATTCAGGCTTCTTAAGCACGGTATTCCTGTGATGTGTTGCATTATTAAATATACAACTTTTCTTCCTTTTACTAAAATAATTTGACTATTTTTGAAAGAACAAAATGGGAGTTTTTTCACAGACTGACGTTATCTTCTATCTTATAGATATTAACATTAAATATGTTTATCAGCTATTAAATTAATTATTCCTAATCTACCTTTATAAAAAATAAAATTAATAACATAAAAAATCACTCTTATGAAAAAAACTTACTACATTTTGATCCTATTTTCATTTTTTCTACAAGCACAAGTAAAGGATAATGTTTTCGGACTTAATGGCGACGTTGTCCTAACAGAAATTGCAGAATTTGGAGGTTATGCGATCCAACCTGATGGTAAAATTCTCATATCTGGAAAAAATACTAATTCTAATCCTATTTTAATCCGCATCGACACAAATGGAAATCTAGATCCAACATTTGGTAGCAATGGAAAATTTATACTTACGACAAAAACAAGTACTTTTTTAGACCCGAAAGTTTTAAGTAACGGTTCCATAATAATTTATGATATAGATTCTTTTATTTTTCTCAAACTAACTAGTAATGGCGTTTTAGACACAGCTTTTAACAATCAAATTCAATATACAAGTTGGTTTCGAGATTTTGTTGTACTTTCTAACGGTAAAATTATATATTGTGCTGAAACAGCACTGTTACGATATAATGCTGATGGAAGTCCTGACACGACATTTGGAAACAATGGGATACTAGGTTTATCATTTTCTGCTTCTGAACAAATTGATGGGATTGAGATTGATCCAATAACAAATACGATGTATATTAAAAGCAGAGTTCGTACAAATGGTAATTTTAGTTATAGATATAAAACTGTAACCCAAAATGGTGTTATTTCAAATCCAATAGCATTGCACGACGTTTCAAAAACTTTTAAATTTACATTCGAAAACTTATTTATATCAGGTTACACAGAATATGATGGCGGTTCAGTTAATATAACCTTCACCCATAGATTTGACAGTTCTTTCCTCACCAGTAAAACACTTAAAACTCCAAATAATTTTGGTTACTACAATCTAGATGTTACAGTTCCTGAACCAGGGAAAATTATTCAGTTAAATCAGACAAGCACTGACATTTTCAATTTACAAATTGTCAAATTAAAGGAAACTTATCCCCAAAGAGATATTTCTTTTGGAACTAATGGGGAATTCATTTTTAACCCTGGATTTTCGGTAAATGATGCTTTTGTAGAATTTGATGATTACTCAAATGCTCTTTATGTTATTGTTTATGGTGGTAATCCAAGAAGAGTACAGATTACACGATTCAAACAAAATAATCTCTCAACGATTGATGTTGCAAAAAGCGGTAATCTATTTTATCCTAATCCTGCTGAAAATACAATTAGTTTAAGTAAAAAAATAAAATTTGTAAATATATTTACTTTAGATGGTAAAAAAATAAATATCAACTTCATGAATAATAAGGTCGACATTTCTACTCTTATAAAAGGAGTTTATATCTTGAAAATGGAAGATGAAAATGGTAATGTAAAATCAGAAAAATTAATAAAAAAATAAAATCAACGAGCAAAATAATTATTACTGCAACTTATGAGAAAATATGGGAGGCAAATAAAATAATTGAATCACTAGTGAAATTTTTAGTAGTTAAAACTAGTAGGGATGAAGTAGAGTTAAGAACAAATTCGGATGATGATATTATAACGATCAAATTTAAAATAGATAAATTTAAAGAATTTTCCGCGAGTATTCTTTTATTAAATGATAGTTTACAAAAAAACAAAAGATAACAAGCTATTTATAATAGCGGGGCGGAAGTTTATATCTCAAGATTTTTGTTAATTGTTCAATTTGTTATATTTACAAAGACTATTTATAAAAAGTCCCCGCCAACAGAAATACCCAACCGTTATCTAAAATTAGGTTTGAAAACAGGTGTGTATTAATTACTGTTGAAGGCGCAAACGAAAAATTAACTATTGAAGAATTCTTAACTTTTACAAAGGAAATTATTGAATAAAAAACACAAGATTTAAAAGACAAATTAAAAGAAGTGCACCACAGTTTTGATTTTTAACGAAGAAACGAACTTACTTTTATCTCTGAAAAAAGATACAGCGTTGAGCAAGAGTGTTCAGAAACCATTAAATACAGCAGAGACATTGCTTCAGGACAAGGATTTTATAAAAAACAGCTTTTGAAAATAGTGAGAATGATCGAGAACGCGAAATTAAAAAAGTATTTATATTATCAGATCTAAAATAAATTTCGTCGGTAATTAACCGGTTTCCGTCGGTAAATTTTTGAGTGCGTTTGGTGACCCTTTACTTTTGGTGAAAATAAAAG
>CBDUEE010000324.1:0-2561 GCA_965366105.1 uncultured Flavobacterium sp.
AAGTATAAACAATATGTTTACATACAATATTGCCGCAGTATCAAACGCGATTCCGTAGTAAGCAAGTTTTAGAAATTCTGCCGTCCCTGAAACTTGAATTAAACCTTTATTATATAGATAAAATAAAACTCTTGCTATAAAATAGAAAACATACGCCAATCCAATTCTATAGAAAAGAGCCGTATACTCACCTAAACGTATGGAGAGATTTGATTTAAGGCCTGTCTGCATTAATGATATTGTTATTTTTTGGCAAAATTACATTTTTAATATAAACTATGACTGTTAATTATTGTAGGACAATTTTATATTAATTAATTTGCATGAGAATACGAATCTAACCACACCCCTAATAATGAACGGAATTACAAGATTATTTGATTTACCCTATCATCAATTACAAAATTATAGTATTCCCAATTCGTTGGTTACCAAAAAAGATGGTGCTTGGATCAAGACCTCCACTCAAGAATATGTTGATAAAGCAAATGCCATTTCGAGAGGACTTCTTAGAATGGGCATTGATGTAAATGAAAAGATTGCAGTAATATCTTCCAACAATCGTACTGAATGGCATATTCTAGATATTGGAATTTTGCAACTTGGCGCTCAAAACGTACCGGTCTATCCTACAATTACAGAAAGTGATTATGAATATATTTTAAATCATTCAGAAGCTACCTATTGCATTGTTTCAGATCAGGATATTTTTGATAAATTATCTTCAGTTTTACACAATCTTCCCAATATTAAAGCGGTATTCTCTTTTGACGAAGTGAATGGTTGTGAGAATTGGCAAAAGATTTTAGACTTAGGCGAGGATAAAAGCAATCAACCATTAGTAGAGGAGCGTAAAAATAATGTTCGTACAGAGCATTTAGCAACAATTATCTATACTTCGGGAACAACGGGAAGACCTAAAGGCGTAATGCTTTCTCATCAAAATATCGTTTCGAATGTGCTCGACTGCGAAAAAAGAATTCCTTTTAACGCCGGAAAAACGGTTGCGTTGAGCTTCTTACCTATCTGCCATATATTTGAAAGAATGGTCGTCTATATCTATCAATTTTATGGAGTATCAATCAACTTCGCCGAATCTATAGATAAGTTGGGTGATAATATCAAGGAAGTAGAACCGAATGTTATGACTGTTGTACCTAGACTTTTAGAAAAAGTGTACGATAAGATTCACGCAAAAGGTGCTGCGCTAACAGGAATAAAAAAAGCCCTATTCTTTTGGGCAATAGATATTGGATCTCAATTTGAACCTTATGGTGCCAATGGTTGGTGGTATGAAACTCAATTATCACTTGCTAGAAAATTGATTTTCAGTAAGTGGAAAGAAGGATTGGGAGGAAATCTAGATATTATGGTATCTGGTAGTGCAGCGATGCAACCTCGACTTATTAGATTATTTGCGGCAGCAGAAATTCCTGTTATGGAAGGATATGGACTGACCGAAACTTCGCCAGTAATTTCGGTAAACGATATGAGGGACGGTGGTTTTAGGATTGGAACGGTTGGAAAAATCATCGATAATGTAACGGTTAAAATTGCCGAGGATGGAGAAATACTTTGCAAAGGTCCCAACGTAATGATGGGCTATTATAAAGATGAAGAAAAAACCAATGAGGCGATTATAAATGGATATTTTCATACTGGCGATATTGGAGTTATTGATTCTGATGGTTTCCTTAAAATTACCGACCGTAAAAAAGAAATGTTTAAAACTTCTGGTGGAAAGTATATTGCTCCTCAGATTTTAGAGAATGAGATGAAACAATCTCGTTTCATTGAGCAGATAATGGTGATTGGTGACGGAGAAAAAATGCCTGCAGCATTGATACAGCCAAATTTTGAATTTGTGAGAGATTGGGCGAAAATTAAAAGAATAAAAATTGGGGATTCCATGAAAGAAATCTGCGAAAACGCTGAAGTAATCGCTAGAATCCAAGAGGAACTTGATGAACTTAATAAGAAATTTGGGCATTGGGAACAAATCAAACGATTTGAATTGACCCCTGAAGTTTGGTCAGTAGACTTGGGCCACTTAACCCCTACCATGAAACTTAAAAGGAAAACCGTAAAAGAACGATATCAATTATTGTATAATAAAATCTATCCTAATTCTTAAATTTCATCATAAACTACAAACTCTTCATTCATTTGAAGAGTTTTTTTTTGTTTTATCCCTAAAAATAAAATCTTTAATATGCGTGCATAGTATATTTTTTGTATATTTGGAATGCAACATCAAAATATGAAAGACAAAACATTAGATTATATCCTTCGCGCTACTTGGCAATCTGTAGCAAGGATGTACAACGAAGAAGCTGCAAAATATGGTGCTAGCATGGCAATCGGTTTTGCGCTTTTGAGCATTGATAAAGAAGGAGGAACACCCTCCACTACTCTAGGTCCAAAAATGGGTATGGAAGCAACTAGCCTTACTCGAACTTTAAAATCTCTGGAAGAAAAAGGTTTAATTATTCGAAAAAAGAATCCCAACGACGGACGCGGTGTTTTAATCTACTTAACAGAATTCGGCAAAGAGAAACGCG
>CBDUEE010000325.1:0-2557 GCA_965366105.1 uncultured Flavobacterium sp.
GCATTTGGTTTTAAGTCAAATAGATGGGAGTATAAAGTCTTTTTATTTACTTTTTTTTCCAATTTTATATCTTTGTTTTGATCAAAAACAGTATCCCATTTCGTTCTTATATTTTTCCATAGATTATTGTTTTCTTTCCACCAATTTTGAGCAGCAAGACATTTAGAATCGGCTACTTTAGTATAAATATCCATTCCTTTTTCTTGAGCGAGTAGGTAATCTTTTCCTGCTTCGGTTCTTAAAATTTTATCATTATCTTGTTCATGGTTCCAACCAGTTTTAGTGATTTCATGAATGTTTCTTCTTTTCAAGACATTATAATCTTTACGTTTGGTATCTTCTCTTCTAGGTAATGGAGCGTCCGTTGTATTTTTCCAATAGTCTTTTCCGTCAATATGAACCCAAGAAGCGGTTCCTTCATATCTTGGACTATCGTCAACTTGAAATACTTTTTGGGTCCATTGTCCTTTTACATCCGTCTTATTCAACTTAGTAAATTTCCAAGTATTGTCTTTGTCAAAACGATACAAATTAGTGTTTTCATAAAGCCAATCTTGTCTCCAATGTTTGATAATCATGTCTTCACTCACAATTAATAAATGTTGTAGCATTATTTTGTCGGGTGTATCTTCTACTAATTCTACCCATTCTAAACCATTGTCATGTTTTGTCGCAGATGGCTTATAGTTAATGCTGTCTTTTGAATATTGAAATGTTTCCGCAAAATTGAATTTTACTTCATAACAACCACACATAGCTTTGATCGCTGTTTTATCTTCACTTTTTTTCAATTCCTGACAAAAAATTGTAAGGGTTGTAACTGCCATAATTGCAGATAAATAGATGTTTTTTGTAAACATAGTTTATTTAATTAGTTAAAAATTTTCGACAAATATATAAAGTTTATTTAGATTAAATAAAAATAATACTACTTTTGTAAAAATTATTAAGTCTAAATAAAAATAATGAAATTTAAAAATACTCTTTATATCACTCTTCTTTTTTGTCAATTTTCTTTTGCTCAAGAACTGCAAAAAGACAGTTTAGATGTTAAAGAATTATTAGAAGTTAAGGTTGTTACCGCTACAAGAACCGAAAGAGTACTTTCTTCCTTACCCTTGCCAATAAGTATAATAACTGCTAGAGAAATTGAGAAAACAGGAGTTACTCGATTAAATGAAATTTTAAGCGAGCAAACAGGTATTATTTTAATTCCTGATGAAAGTGGTTTTGAGGGGATTCAGATTCAAGGTTTAGACGCAGCCTACACGTTAGTACTAATTGATGGCGTTCCAATTGTTGGTAGAAATGCAGGAGTTTTAGATTTATCAAGAATATCAGTAGGGAATATAGATAGAATTGAGATTGTAAAAGGGGCATCTTCTGCTTTATATGGTTCAGAAGCAATGGGTGGTGTAATCAATGTAATTACAAAAAAACCTAAAAAGGATATACTTTCAGGTAGTTTTTCCTATCGATATGCAACTTTCAATACCAATGACTTGAATGCTAATCTGCTCTGGAAAAAGAATAGGTTTTCTGCTAATGTATTCGCTAACTTTTATTCTTCTGACGGATTTGATTTGGATAAAACGACACCTCTAAAAAATGTTGAAAAATTTTATAATTACACCATTCAGCCCAAATTGTATTATGATTTTTCTGAAAAAGTTAAGCTAATTGTAAGCAATCGTTTTTACAATCAGAAAATGAATGATGTCGCCCTAATTGAAACTGAATATTACAAAGGTGATGCTGAAGAAAAGGAGTGGAATTCTCAAGTTAAAGTAGAACACAAGTTGAATTCAAAGTTGTATTTTGAGTATGAATTATATGCTACGAATTATAAAAACAATTCCTTCTTAGAGGATGAAAGTAAAGTGCTTTACGATCGAACCTTTTACAATCAATGGCTTTTTAGACCTGAAATAAGAACTACTTTCTCTATTAATAAAAATAAGCTAACGGCAGGAGTAGGAATGAATCAGGAAACTTTAGATAGAACTTATTTTAATGCTATTGTCAAATTTAATTCTCAATATGTTTTTGTGCAGTATGATTACAACCCAAACCAAAAATGGAATATTCTAGCGGGATTTAGGTACGATAATCACAGTGAATACGCCTCACAGTTAAGTCCAAAATTAGCGTTGAATTATAAAATTAACACTAATTTTTCTTTAAAAACATCTGTTGGATACGGATACAAGGCACCAGATTTTCGCCAATTGTATTTCGATTTTACAAATCCCTCAGTAGGGTATACCGTTTTGGGATATAATGTAGCTGAAGCGCGATTAAATGAGATGCAAGATCAAATATTGAAAAAAGAATCAGGGATTAATTTTGATGAACCATTACAAGCAGAAAGTGCTGTCAATTTTAATTTTGGAACTTTTTACAAAAAGGAAAAATTTAAATTAGAGGTAAACGTATTTTATAATTCTATTCATAATTTAATTGATACTAGGGCAGTTGCTCAAAAAAATAATGGTCAGAGTATTTTTAGTTATTTTAATACTAATGCTGTTTTTACGTATGGATTAGAACTGAATTC
>CBDUEE010000326.1:0-2532 GCA_965366105.1 uncultured Flavobacterium sp.
GTTTTCCGTTTAATTTGGAATATAAATTGTAGTATGCGTTTCCGAATTCAACTTCAGCTATATCTTTTAATCGGAGTAATTCTCCGTTGGCATTAGAACGAATTACAATATTTTCATATTGCTCTTTAGTAGTGTAACGTCCTGGATATTTTAAAACATATTCAAATGCTTGTGATTTTTTACCAGAACTTTCTCCTAATCGTCCTGGGGATGCTTCAAAACTTTGATCGTCAAGCGATTTCATAACTTCTTCTGACGATACTTTGTAAGCCAACATTCTGTCAGGTTTTAACCAAACACGCATCGAATATTCTCGGTCACCTAGAACATCTGCAAATCCTACACCATCCACACGCTTCAACTCTGAAAGCATATTAATATCGGCATAATTATAAAGGAAATTTACATCTAGTTTTGGATCTTTACTATACAAATTGATGTAAAGTAGCATATTAGATTCTTCACGTGTAATTTTCACACCTTCTCTAACAACGATTGGAGGGAGTTTATTTACAACAGCAGCGACACGATTTTGAACATTTACTGCCGCAATATTGGGATCCGTTCCTAATTCAAATACGGCTTGAATAGAAGCTTCACCATCATTACCAGCATCAGAAGCAATGTATTTCATTCCTGGAATACCGTTTAAGGCTCTTTCCAACGGAATTACTACAGATTTAACCATCAATTCGCCATTGGCACCCGGATATTCGGCTACAATATTAACTTTTGGTGGTGAAATGGATGGGAATTGAGTAATTGGTAATTGAATTAAAGCTAATCCACCTAAAAATACAATGATAAGCGAGATAACAATAGAAAGAACAGGTCTTTGAATAAATTTATTAAACATAATAGTTACTTTGTAGGATTAAATTTATCTATTGTTTGATTAATTCTAAACTATTGAAAATCGATGCTGCAGAAACCATTTTAGGTTTGATTTTCTCGTCTTCTTTTACCGTTTGAAGTCCATCTATAAGTATTTTATCGTCAGGCGACAAACCAGATTCTATGATATAAACATTAGATAATCGTTGTTTTACTTCAATAGTTTTAGAGTGAACTACATTGTTTTTATCCATAACAAAAACATATATTTTGTCTTGAATTTCAAAGGTTGCTTTTTGTGGAATTAATAGTGCATTTTTAATTGGAATAGTTAATCTTACTTTTCCAGTTTCTCCGTTTTTTAGTAATAATTCAGGATTTGGAAATTTTGCTCTAAAGGCAATGTTTCCCGTATTGTTATCAAATTCACTTTCTATAGTTTCAATTTGACCGGGATATTTATGTTGTTCTCCATTAGATAATAATAAAGTAGCTTTGTTATTGATGTCTTTAGTTGCACGAGATTTGTAATTTAGATATTCTACTTCCGACATATTAAAATAAGCATAGACTTCTTTATTATTTGATATTTTTGTTAAAACAGTTCCCTCATCTATCGAGCTTCCTTTTTTGAACAAAATTCTATCAATAGTTCCGTCAAATGGCGCTTTAATTTTTGTAAATGATAAATGAGTTTCCGCCAAAGATAAATCTGCGTTTGCTTCGTCTAATTTTGCTTTAGACATCGCTAGTTCTGATTTTGAAACAATATTTTTATCCGCTAGAACTTTAGTATTTTGAAATTCAATTTGAACCATTCTATAATCAGCTTTGGCTTTCAAATATTCAGCTTCATATAATTTAGGCATAATGCTAAACAATAATTGTCCCGCTTTTACGGTTCTACCTTCATCTACGTAGATATTTTCTAGATATCCTTTTTCTTGTGCTCGAAGTTCAACATTTTGAATAGATTGTATTTGAGCAATATATTCTTTTGTAAATGTGGTATCTTTTATTACTGGAGAGGTAACAGTAAACGCTGATATTTCGATCTCTTTTTCAACATCCGATTTGCAACTGGTTAAATTCATTATGGTACAAACGCCAATAAACAATACAATTTTATTCATGTTTTAATATTTTTGATAATTATTTTTAAATGAAAATTTTAAGAAAACAATCTTCGCAACTCAATTAGAGCATTGATTTAAATTATGAATTGTATGAAATGGTATTGCCGAATGAACATTAAAATCAGCAGAATTTTGATTTTGAAATGCAATTAATAGGGTAGGTGATTTTGTTTTCATTGAATCTTTGTTTAATTGGATACAAAGATGCTATCGATAGGCTTTAAGACACCTTAATATGGACCTTAAAAAAGGCTTAAAAAGGTATTTTCTAAAAATTACAACTATAAATTATAACCAATTTGGCTAGATCTTAGAGTAGTATTAGATCAATTCTAAAATATTCTAAATATGAAAAATAAGCTGAAATAAATTAGTGTTATTTGCAGGTATACTGTAGGTTATTTTAGATTTATGGAATGTAAGTATGCGTTGAACAATGCGTAAACCAAGACCGAAACCAGAAGTTTGTTTTGCATTATGACCACGCATAAAAGGTTCAAAAATATTTATTTGTTCCTTTTCTGTCAATGTTTTGCCAGTGTTTGAAATAGAGATAATGAGT
>CBDUEE010000327.1:0-2529 GCA_965366105.1 uncultured Flavobacterium sp.
ATTTTAAATCGATCTTTTTACGAAAACTTGTAAAATCGTTAAATAAATTATATTTAAATAAATAATTGTTGTTTAGTTTTATTTTGTGTGTAAAAAACTGACCAATATTAGTATTGGAACTTACTTTGTTTTCATCAAAATTAGTCTGATTTGAAATTGATTGATTATCAATAATACTATTTTGATTGTCCTTATTATAATTTACGGTCAAAATATAATTGTAATAATTCCTTTCATTGGGTTTAGATTCAAACTGAATTTTATTTGTGTTAAACAATAAGGAACCTTCAATATTTGAGTTTTTATCTATAACAATATCATTACCGGCAAAAAAAGTTTGTTTTGACTTTAGGAATTCACTCTGCTTCACATAATTTAACATTGAAAATCCTTGAATTTTGCTGGTTTTTGAAATTTTATCGCTAAAATTTATAGAGTAAAATTGAATGTCTTTTTTATTTACATTATCTGTGGAGAATAAAAAAGAAGGCAGATTATCTTCTATTGTCATAGAATTAGATGCAGTTTCTTTTAAAATTTCACTGTGAACTCCTTTTTTTAATTCTAAATAATCATTGACAGTAAAAACCAGATTATTGGTGTTATTTATGTCCGATATAAAATTGACTTTAACTTTACTAGCAAAATTATAGATGTTATTGTGCTGCCTGTATCGATTTTTGTAGCCATCTTCAGCTTCAATATCTCCTTTAATAGTGTTTTTATAGGCATCCTTTATAGAGATGTTTAGGGCTGTTCTACTTGTATTATCGAAGCCTACAATAGAAGATAAATTCTTGAAATTTTTGAGAAGTTCTATCTTTTCAATCATATCTGATTTTATATTCTCTGTAGCCAATTGATGTTGATTTCCGTAGAATTCATCTCCCTCAATTAATACATCATCAATTTTTTTACCTTTGTATTTTATTTTCCCATTGTCGTCAATACTAAGTCCAGGAAGTTTTTTTAGAACATCTTTTAGTTTCTGCTCGGATCCATTGAGCAATCTTTTGAGATTAAAAGTTATTGTATCGTTCTTTTCAGTAACATCACGAAAATCAGCTTTGATCACAACCTCTTTCATGGCTACAACCTCATTTTTTAAAATAATGTTTTTCTCAATAATTGAACGATTGCCATCAGCGCTAAATTCAAAAATAACTGGCTTATATCCCAAAAAACTTGCCTTGAGTAGAAAAATTTTAGTTTCAGCATCAGGACAAACCAATTCAAATTGTCCCAAATTATTGGACTGTTTGAAATCAATAAGTACATTATCCATTTTATTATACAATCGTACATTTACAAGTGACACTGGATTTTGCAATGAATCTTTTATTGTTCCTTTAATAGTGGTTTGACTTTGAATTTGGAGAAATGAAAAAATAAAAAAAAACAATATGGTTCGCATAAATGGTATAGCCTATTTTATAATAATCGTAGATCTGGTAGTGGTTGTATTTCCATTTACTGTAGTTGTAGAACTCGATTTCAATTTACTTACTTTCTCTTTTACGAAACGCTCTACTTCCGCCATGGTAACGGTTTCTTTTGGTGTTTCGGGTTTTACTATTATTATTGGATTTTCATCAATTTTCACACTAGTGGCTACAAACTCAATTCCTCCTGTGCTTAGATATAATATGAGCCCCGGAAGTCCATCAAATTTTTCCGGACCTGCACTTATCGCAATATCTTCAGTAAACCAAGCTGTAAAAAAATAACCAAACGCATCAGATGTAGCTTTTTTACAAGTGAAACCATTCATTTCTTTAGTTTCATTGGTGATTTGCCAATTCCAATTTAGTAAATGATCTTTACCAAAGAAATCTTTATTGCCATTAAAAAACCTAAAGAGTAGTTCATTACCAGCTATATCTTTATAGTAGTATTTCTCCTTTGTTTTGTCTGTTATTCTATAAGTAGCAGTATTTTTATGAACTCCCCCTCCATCATTTGTTTCATTCGCAATTTCATTTACTGAATTTTCGGTATTTTTCGTTTCGGAACTATTTTCATAAAGCGAAATTCCATTCTGATATTTTAAAGTATAATTATACGATGCTAAAATATGCTTTCTAGCAAATTCCGGTGTAGCTTCCAGCTTTTCTTTACTGATAATTCTTTTTTCCGAATAATTCACTGTAACTGCTTGCGAATATCCTATTAGAGACAGGAAGAAGAAAAATACTAAATGTTTTATTTTCATTATATTTTCATTATTAAAAGCAAATTGTTTCTAGAAAGCAATTTGCTTTTTGGTTTAGTTTAAAAAATTAAGTAGCAGATTTAATAACAAGTTGTTGTAGTTTCTATATCATATATTTCATAATAACCTTGCATATCATAACCCGATTCAACAAACCAATAATTTGTACGAGTAATACAGAAATCAACTAAAAGTTCTGAATCTCCGTCTTCTTCAGATAAGCTAACTTCTTTCGTGTTAATTTCTTTAATTTGATTAGGAATTAAAGTTTTTGTTCCTACCTCATTTGCACTAGCAAATAAAGAAACAGATAAAAA
>CBDUEE010000328.1:0-2494 GCA_965366105.1 uncultured Flavobacterium sp.
TTATTAATCAAAACATCAATTTTAGAAAATGCTTCTGGCAAGGAATTAATGCTGTTAAAAACTGCTTTTTTATCTCGAACATCAAAGGATAAAGTGCAGACTTCTGTAAACGCAGACAATTCCTTTTTCAATTCTAATAAGCGATCTTCACGGCGACCACACAGAATAATTTTGTAGTTATTTTTGGCTAATATTTGCGCAGTTGCTTTCCCAATTCCGCTGGTAGCACCAGTTACTAAAGCTATTTTACTCATTTTTTTTATTTTTTATTTCATGCTAAAATTAATCCTACTTTTATTTGGGCGTGACCTAAAGTTTCGTCGTCGTTGCTCCTCGTAACTTTAGGTCGGGCTTTCCGTTCCCGCTTTTATTTATTTTTTCTCGTCCAAAAACGAGAAAAAATAAATAAAGAGCTCCACTGCAATCCCTCACGCAAACCTGTATTCATTAACACGAATTCGTTAAAAATGGAGCTTTGAAACTCGGAGAAATCCGTGTTAATTTTAAAAGAAAATTACGCTACATCTTCGCCCATGCTTGCAGTCCAAATCGCAAACCAGTCTTCTTTATCTAATTTTAAGGCTACTGCTTTTTTCAACGATTGAATACGAGCCACATTTACTGTTCCTGCAATAGGAATTATTTTTGCCGGATGTTGCAATATCCAAGCGATCAAAATGGAATCTGAACCTAAATGGTATTTTTCCATTAAGGTAACCAATAGTTTTTTTAATCTGCGAGTTTGTGAATTATCCTCTCTAAATACAGAACCTAAAGGATTTCCGGAAAGCGGACGAATGTTATTCATCTGCATATAATCAAAACTTCCATCAACCATCGGTTTAAAGTTAGTTGCCGAAAATTGTACTTGATTGTAACTAATTTCCGTTTTTTGACGAATCAATTCTGTTTGCGAAGCAGTAAAACTTGCCAGTCCAAAATCGATTATTTTTCCATCTGATTTCAATTTCAAAACAGCTTCTGCAATTTCATCTGCTTCCATCAAAGGACTTGGTCGGTGTAATAAAAGAACGTCTAGATAATCGGTTTGTAAATTTTTTAATGAACTCTCAGCCGAAGAAATAATATGTTGCTTAGAATAGTCATAATGTCTAATCGTATTTTGGCGACTTTCTGTTACTAATTGTACGCCACATTTAGAGATTAGTTGCATTTTTTCTCTTGCAATTTTGCTAGAAGCAAGTGCTTTTCCAAAATCAGATTCGGTTGTGTAGTCACCATAAGTATCCGCATGATCAAATGTGGTTATTTTATTTTCTAAACACACATGAATCATATTCTCCATTTCTTTGGTATTTAGTTTTTTATCCCAAATTCCCCAATTCATGACACCAGCTATAACGGGTGATAAATTTGTTTTGCTCATTGTTTTTATTTTTTGTTGAATACGTAAATTCTCTAATTCAAAGTTTATTTTTCAAAGTTCTTAAAAATATAAAAATTGTATCATAATTCATCCTTAAAATTAAGGTATTTACTGAAGTTTTAACCATTTTTTAACATCTTACCTCTAAAAAAAAATTCAATTTGCACCTTCAAAACAAAGGCATTAAATTCAAGGTTTTAAAAATAATAAAATGGAACAAAATACGGCTACTTTAGACATCAGAGCAATCAATGAAAAAATTGAAAGAGAAAGTGCTTTTATAGACCTTCTCACCATGGAAATGAACAAAGTCATTGTGGGTCAAAAGCACATGGTGGAGCGTTTGTTAATTGGACTTTTAGGTCAAGGACATATTTTATTAGAAGGAGTTCCTGGCTTAGCAAAGACTTTAGCGATCAATACGCTTTCGCAAGCGATTCAAGGTTCGTTTAGTAGAATCCAGTTTACGCCAGAATTACTGCCAGCAGATGTTGTAGGAACCATGATTTACAATATCAAGTCAAATGAATTTTCGATAAAAAAAGGACCTATTTTTGCCAACTTTGTACTTGCCGATGAGATTAACCGTGCGCCTGCTAAAGTGCAATCGGCATTATTAGAGGCGATGCAGGAAAAACAAGTGACTATTGGTGATACCACTTTCAAGTTAGACCGACCATTTTTAGTTCTTGCCACACAAAACCCGGTGGAGCAAGAAGGAACCTATCAACTTCCAGAGGCACAAGTCGATCGTTTTATGCTAAAAACAGTTATTGATTATCCAAAAATGGAAGACGAGCGTTTAGTAATTCGCCAAAACCTAAAAGGAAGTTACGAAAAAGTAAATGCTGTAGTTTCTGTAGAACAAATTTTACGAGCTCAAGAAGCGGTTCGTGAAGTGTATATGGATGAAAAAATAGAAAAATACATATTGGATATTGTTTTTGCGACTCGTTATCCAGAGCAATATAAATTAGCTGAATTAAAACCATTAATCAGTTTTGGAGCTTCACCTCGTGGAAGTATCAACTTAGCCAACGCGGCAAAATGTTATGCATTTATCAAGCGTCGTGGTTATGTAATCCCGGAAGATGTTCGCGCTGTAGT
>CBDUEE010000329.1:0-2462 GCA_965366105.1 uncultured Flavobacterium sp.
CCGCAATATCAGTTGATCGATCGCGAAGCATTTGACACATTTTGCCAGTTCCCTCTGGAACATCAGTCCATTGCAAATCAATATTTTCTTTTTCGAAATCTCCATTTTCAATTGCTAAATGCCATGGAAGGTTAAAGTGTTCTGGAACTCCAGCTATTTTTATTGTTTTCATACTATTTTATTATTTTTTAATTCATACCAATTCCAAGGAATTGCATCTTCGATATAGTTTTCAGTGAATTTTAGTCCAATTTTCTGCAAGATTCGATTTGAAGCACTATTATCAACATGTGCCGAAGCGTTTAAAGATTCGATTTTCATAACATCAAATCCGTAATTCAGCCAAGCAAAAGCAGCTTCAGAAGCATATCCTTTACCCCAAGAAGTTTCATTAAGTCGATATCCTATATCATAGAAATTGATTTTATTATGAACTGTTTCTGTATTGTATTTTAATCCTGCCCAACCAATTATTGAATTACTTTCTTTTTCTAGTACTACAAATCGTCCAATATTATTTTCTAAATATTGATTGCGTACTTTTTTTATATTTTGATAAATTTCATCGATACTATTTACAGGTTTGTTCCATAAGTATTGGTGTACTTTTGGGTTACAATCCATTTGGTAGAGCGCTTCTGCATCGTCTATTTTCATTTCCCTTAGCAAAAGATTTTTGGTTTCTAATAATACATCCATTTATTAAAATTGGTTAGAAATTCTGTTTAGCCCTGATCGCAACGGCATCCTTTTTTGCTCCTGTGAAGGAGTGAAAAAGATACAGTGAAGAGCAGGAAATAGCTCCGAATAATAAAATTAATTATTTTAAGATTGCGCTATTTTGTCTAATGTGTATGCGATTAGTTCATCTACTGCTTTGTATGGATCTTCACTAAAAGTTCCTGAAGCGCGGTTAGCAATTATAGCATTTAAGGATAATGCATTGTGTCCTAAAAGTGCTGAAAGGCCATAAATAGCAGCCGTTTCCATTTCAAGATTGGTGATTCGGTTTCCTTCAAACTGGAAATTATCCATTTTAGAATTTAGATTTTCATCTTGAATGATCAAACGTAAAACACGTCCTTGTGGACCATAAAAACCACCTGCAGTTGCTGTAATTCCTTTGTGCATTTTGTCACTTTCTATCATTTTTTCGAGCTTCTCAGAACAAGCAATCACGTAAGGTTTTCCTTTTTTAGGATCCCAATTGGTGTGTGCTACAAAAGCATCTTCCATTTTAATATTAGAAACGGCATCGATCAAGTAGGAGCGAAGCATATTGTCTAATCCCAATCCGAATTTTGACATTACAAAACTATCCACAGGAATATCCGCTTGCAAAGAACCTGAAGTTCCCACTCTAATGATATTTAGTGTCGTTAGTTTTTCTTTTGGCATTTTTGTTTTTAAATCGATATTCACCAATGCATCTAATTCATTGATTACAATATCAATATTGTCTGGACCAATTCCGGTTGATAATACGGTTATTCTTTTGCCTTTGAAGATTCCCGTTTGGGTTTTAAATTCTCTTTTTTGAGTAGAAAATTCTATACTATCAAAAAACTGTGTTATTTTTTCGACACGATTTTGATCTCCAACGAAGATGATATCGTGTGCAATGTTTTCGGGTTTTAAATTCAAATGGTAAACACTCCCATCTGGATTTAATATTAATTCTGATGATTTTATCATTGTCTGTTTATATTTGTCACAAAGACACGAATGCGCAAAGTGAACGTTAAATTTAATAATAGGAACTTATTTAAGCGCTTTAAAATGAATATCTAAAACTGATCACGAAACATTTTTTTAACCTCCAACCCGTTTTACTTTAAAGCCTTTATCTTTTAAAATGGTCATGATTTTATCCCGATAATCGCCTTGTATGATTATAGAATCGTCTTTGAAGGTGCCGCCAACACTAAGTTTAGTTTTAATTTCTTTAGCTAGAATTTTAAAATCCTCGTCTGTTCCTTCGTAACCTTCTATTATGGTTGTTGCTTTTCCCTTTCTCTTTTCAAATTTGCAAATCATAGGTTCTTTTTGAACGTATAATTCATGAGGAACTTCTTCAATCACTTCTTCTGGAACTAGTTCGTGATTCGGAAAAAGGTTTTTTAATTGGTCTTGTAAGTCCATGATAATTTATATTATTAAACGCGGATAACACTGATTCAGCTGATTTTCGCGGTTTTTATTTTCTATTATTTTGATATATTTTTCTAACAAATTCTGGTTTTTTACCAAAGTTTAAAAGTAGTCCAACTTCACAAGAAGTAGACTTTAAATAATTAATTAGTTGAAATTCATTTGCTTCAACTAAGTACTCTTGAGTCTTTAATTCTAAGATTATCAAATCATTTACAATTATGTTGGCAAAATAATCTCCGACTTCAATTTCTTTGTAATAAAATTTAATTTTTTTTGAGCTTCGACCTTAAAACCGTTTACTTTAAGTT
>CBDUEE010000330.1:0-2448 GCA_965366105.1 uncultured Flavobacterium sp.
GAGTAAGAAAACTATCAAGCTTCCAGCAAAGAATCCAGCAAAAAAATCGTTCATTTGAAACGAATTGAAAGCTGTAAAATGAGAATAATTAATAATATTAATAATCAGTAAAACTACAGTTATACTGAGAAAATATTTCTTCCCTATTTTATTAAGTAATGACATAACAAGCAATATTTTTACTTCTTGGATTTCTTATTGTAGATAGAGTTAGAAGTTGTAATTAAGAGTTAGTCCTACATTTGTTTTTAATGTTACATCGTTTGGATAAATAAATGGTCTTACTGATAGGTTTTCATCTACATTAAATTGTATTAGTGCCGCATCTACATTGGCATCAATGATGTTTAAAGCATAAAATGCTAGCGTAACTAAAGCGGATAAATCACGGTTGCGCTGGTAGAATTTTTGCCCAGCAATTAATCGATTATTATCTAAGAAAGCTAAGTCATCTGTAACTTGTCCTTCTAATCTACTTTTGTATGCATCTCTATATTGATGGTATTTCTTATTGTTATCTATATAGAAATACAAACTTGTTCCTAAAGCACCGTATACTAAGGGTATTTTCCAGTATTTTTTGTTATAAGCCTGTCCCAAACCGGGTAAAACAGCGGAAAAAAAAGCTGCTTTTGCAGGTGTCAAAGGATCGATGTTGTTAGACTTCAAAGTGTCTTTAGCCACAAGAACTGCATCAGTTTTTGTTTGCCCAAAAACAGTTGCAGTTCCGATGGTAAAAAAGAATAGAAATATGAGAATGTTTTTATTCACTATTCATTTATTAATTTAGTAATTCTATTGAAATCTTCTTCGGAGTGAAATGGAATGGTAATTTTTCCTTTACCATTTCCAGCTACTTTAATTTCAACTTTAGTCCCAAAATAATTCGTAAAAGAATTTTTTTGAGATTCCTCAATTTCAAATGAAGCCACTTTTGGTTTACCCTGAGGTTTTGGTTTTAAACTTTCTTGATAATTTTTCACCAAAGCTTCGGTATCGCGTACGGATAGATTTTGACTTACAATTTTTTGATAAATATCTGTTTGAATATCTTGATTTTCAATATTTATTATGGCACGACCATGACCCATACTGATGAAACCGTCTCGAATTCCTGTTTGGATAATTGGGTCTAACTTTAATAGTCGTAGGTAATTAGCAATTGTAGATCTTTTTTTGCCTACTCGTTCGCTCATTTGCTCTTGTGTTAATTGAATTTCATCAATTAAACGTTGGTAAGAAAGTGCAATTTCTATTGGATCTAAATCATGACGTTGGATGTTTTCCACCAATGCCATGACTAGTGATTCATTGTCATTTGCAATTCGAATATAGGCGGGAACAGTCTTTAATCCAACCAAAGTTGAAGCACGAAGACGACGCTCTCCAGATATTAATTGGTATTTATTAAAATCTAATTTCCGAACAGTAATGGGTTGAATAACTCCTAATTCTTTGATAGAAGTGGCTAATTCTCTCAATGATTCTTCATTGAAATTGCTTCTAGGCTGAAAAGGGTTTATTTCAATAACTTCAATTTCAAGCTCAATAATATTTCCTACAACTTTATCAGCATTTTTATCATCAACGGATTTTATATCGTTTTCAGGATCTTTTAATAATGCGGATAATCCTCTGCCTAGGGCTTGTTTTTTCATTGCTTGTGCCATAAAACTATTTACTGTTTTTCTTTATAACTTCTTGAGCTAGATGTAAGTAATTAATCGCACCTTTACTTGTTGCATCGTAATTTATAATGCTTTCGCCAAAACTTGGTGCTTCACTCAACTTTACATTTCTTTGAATTATAGTGTCAAAAACCATATCGTTAAAATGTTTTTGAACCTCTTCAACCACTTGATTTGATAAACGCAATCTAGAGTCAAACATAGTCAATAACAATCCTTCGATATCTAAATCTGGATTGTGAATTTTTTGTATGCTTTTTATGGTGTTGAGTAATTTCCCTAAACCTTCTAATGCAAAATATTCACATTGAATGGGTATAATTACAGAATCAGCTGCTGTCAAAGCATTCAAAGTCAGTAATCCTAATGATGGCGCACAATCGATTATGATATAATCGTACTCATCCTTAATACTTTCCAATGCTTTTTTAAACATATATTCTCTATTTTCCTTGTCTACCAATTCGATTTCGATGGCAACAAGGTCAATATGTGCTGGAATAATATCTACATTTATTGCAGAACATTTTATAATGGCCTCTTTTGGTGTGTGACTATGTTCGAGAATTTGATAGGTACCAATTTCAACAGAATCAACATCAATTCCCACACCAGAACTAGCATTTGCCTGAGGATCAGCATCAATAAGTAGTACTTTTTTTTCTAAAACTCCTAATGAAGCAGCAAGATTAACCGATGTAGTAGTCTTTCCAACGCCTCCTTTTTGATTAGCAATCGCAATGATTTTGCCCATTTATTT
>CBDUEE010000331.1:0-2416 GCA_965366105.1 uncultured Flavobacterium sp.
TCTATTTTAAATAAAGTGCCTTCAACAAGATCTTTAAGCTTTTCTAATTCTTCCATTGTAACGGCTAAGTCAATTTGAGAATAAGGTGTTTTTAATAAAAATTTGTAGCATTTACTCTTTAGTTCGCAATCTGCACATTCGCTATTTACACTATAGCTTTCTTTAATGCATTCTTTAAATTGTTCGATTTCTAATTTGTTAAAGTAAAAACCCATCTCTCTGAAAACCAATTGCACTTTATCAAGGATGACTTTATTTTCTTTTCTCCAATAGAAAGAAGTCCCAAAATCATTTATATATATCTGTTTTATCGTTTGCATTTCAAAAAATATTTGAAGCAAATATAAGTATTATTTATAATTATTCTAAATAAAAAATAATTATTATCCGTTTTCGTGTTCCTCTAAATCTTTTGTTAAATCTAGTTTTCGAAAGGTTGGTGAAATAATTCCAGTAGTCAAAACGACTATAAGGGTCATGGTTCCGCCAAAAACAACCGCAGTTACAGTTCCCATCAAACGCGCAGTTAATCCACTTTCAAACGCGCCTAATTCATTTGAAGAGCCCACGAACATAGAGTTTACCGCCGAAACTCGGCCACGCATATGATCAGGCGTTTTTAGTTGTAAAATGGTTTGGCGTATTACTACTGAGATTCCATCGAAAACACCACTAAAGAATAAAGCAACCAATGAAACCCAAAAAATAGTCGAAAGTCCAAAAACAATAATACAGATTCCAAAAGCAAATATAGCGGCTAGTAGTTTTAGGCCTGCATTTTTACTCAAAGGAACATAAGCTGTAATAATCATCGTTAAAAAGGCACCAACTGCAGGAGCCGCTCTTAGAAAACCAAAACCTTCAGGGCCTACTTTTAAAATATCTTGGGCAAAAATGGGTAATAAAGCAATAGCGCCACCAAACAGAACGGCAACCATATCTAGTGTAATTGCTCCTAAAACAGTTTTATTATTGAATACAAATTTTATTCCTTCGGATAAACTCTGCATTACAGGTTCTCCAATTTTAGGATTTAAAATTGGTTTCTTCTTTATTTGAGATAAAGCCAATAATGCAAAAAGAGAACAAGCGAAAACCGTACACATAGACCAATGTACTCCAATAAGCGTAATCGAGAATCCGGCCAGCGCCGGGCCAGCAACTGAGGCAATCTGCCAAACAGAACTACTCCAAGTTGCTGCATTAGGATATACTTTTTTAGGTACAAGTAGGGAAAGTAAAGAAAAGATCGTTGGGCCAAGAAAGGCTCTAACTAATCCGCCTAAAAAAACTAAGAAATAAATAGAATATAAAATAGTTTGTGTCGAAATATCGCCAATCACGACTGGCCAAGTCAATAAAAACAAACCAAAACTAATGACTGAAAAAGCGAGAATACATTTTAAAAGTAGTCCTTTTTTTTCTTTTTGATCTACAATATGTCCGGCAAATAAAGCTAAGGAAATAGCTGGAATTACTTCCATTAATCCTATAATTCCTAATGAAAGAGGATCTTTGGTAATACTGTACACTTGCCATTCTATGATGATGAATTGCATGGACCAAGCAAATACCATGGCGAAACGTAGCACTAAAAAAGTGTTGAATTCTTTAAAACGTAAGGCGGCGTAAGGATCTTTTTTTTGCTTTTTTTCTGTGCTCATTATTTAATACTTTTTAATCTTAACTGGACTGAAGTTTTTCCATTCCATTCATTTTCGTCTATGCAGTACGCCACTTGAAATGGCTTTCGGTTGGTTGTTAAATTTAACTTGTCTCCTAAACCAAAACCAATCGAGGCAATTCCTTCACTTCCATTTTGTTTTAAAAAAAGACGTAAATGCTCCTCGTCTTGACCCATTGGTTTTCCGTATCCAGTGTCTTTAACGTCTTTTGTTAAAAAAGTTGGAGTCATATTCATGGGTCCAAAAGGTTCGAATTGTTTTAAAATTCGGATTAATTTTGGAGTAATATCAGAAAAATTGATTTCAGCATCAATAGAAATTTCTGGAACTAACATATCGGGATGAATGGTTTTTTGAACCTCTCTTTCAAAAGCTTCTTTAAATAATAAATAGTTTTCTTCCTTTAATGTCATACCTGCTGCATACATGTGTCCACCAAATTGCTCCAAATGTTCCGAGCAAGCTTCAAGCGCATTATAGACATCAAATCCTTTTACAGATCGAGCAGAAGCCGCATATTTATCGCCACTTTTTGTGAAAACTAAAGTAGGACGATAATACGTTTCAATTAATCGGGAAGCGACAATTCCGATAACTCCTTTGTGCCAATCTTCCTGGAAAACTACTGATGTAAAGCGCTCTTTTTCATTGTTTTCGTCGATTTGTTTTAGCGCCTCTTTAGTGATTAGCTTATCTAAATCCTTGCGCTCTGAATTATAGGCTTCAATTTC
>CBDUEE010000332.1:0-2409 GCA_965366105.1 uncultured Flavobacterium sp.
ACTAATAGGAGCATCAAATTTTTCAAATGAGTCGATTTTAAGATTCTTAAATAAAGGATTTAGATTATTTTAGATCATTTACAATAAGTGTTGCTGTTTTTTCGCTTGCACCAATTCCGCCTAATTTTTCTTCTAATAACGTATATTTTTCTAAAAGCGTATTGCGATGGTTAGGGTTCAGTATTTTTTGAAGTTCTTCCTTAATGCGTTTGGTATTGCAATCGTCTTGAATTAATTCGGTTACAACCTCTTCATCCATAATTAAATTTACTAATGAGATGTATTTAAGAGTGATAATTCGTTTTGCAATTTGATACGACGCCCAACTACCTTTATAACACACGACTTCTGGAACTTTGAAAAGAGCTGTTTCTAGTGTTGCTGTTCCCGAAGTAACTAATGCTGCAGTTGCAGTTCGTAATAAATCATACGTTTTATTAGTGACGAATTTTATATTATCCTGAGTGATGAAATTTTCATAAAAAGAAAATTCCTGACTAGGAGCACCAGCAATTACAAATTGATAATTAGGGAAATCATTAACAACGCTTAGCATTACAGAGAGCATTTTTGTGATTTCTTGCTTTCTGCTTCCAGGTAAAATAGCAATAATTGGTTTTTCGTTTAATTGATTTTCTTTTCTAAAAAGTTCTGGTTCTATCTTCGTTTGATTGTTAATCGCATCAATCAATGGATGACCAACAAATTCTACCGCAAAATGATGTTTATCTTCATAGAACTTTTTCTCGAAAGGCAATATCACATACATTTTATCTATATCACGTTTAATTTCTGTGATGCGATTTTCTTTCCAAGCCCAAATCTGGGGAGAAATATAGTAATGCGTTTTCATTCCCAGTGCTTTTGCCCATTTTGCAATGCGTAAATTAAAGCCGGGGTAATCGATAAAAACAAGGACATCAGGTTGGAATTGAAGGATGTCTTTTTTGCATGTTTTAATATTACTTAGAATAGTTTTTAGATTAAAAATTACTTCAATGAAACCCATGAATGCTAATTCACGATAATGTTTTACTAAAGTTCCTCCTACTTTTTGCATCAAATCACCACCCCAAAATCGGATGTCAGCATTAGGATCTTTTTTATAGAGTTCTTTCATCAAATTAGAACCATGTAAGTCTCCCGAAGCTTCTCCTGCAATTATATAATATTTCATATTTTTTTCCGATTAAGAATTTAAAATCTTAATTTATTAAATTAGACTTTATAGGAAACCCTTTTTTTGATAGACAAAGATAAACTAATATCATTTGTTAAATAAATAAAGTGAGTATTGCTAAGACGATCACGGACAGAACAACTCCTCGAGCCATCATTTCTTTGTTGATTTTTAAGAGAACTCCAAATACAATCAGCGTAAGAATAGATCCTAATGTGATTATTTTTCCTAAACTCCCTTGTGATTTTAGAATTTGTATTCCTGATATAAAATGGAAATCAGTAAAGAATGTAATAAAAATATAAGAGCCCAGTAGGGTGGCGGCAAAGCCGATTATAAATCCAATTAGTAAATCTTTCTTATTCATTAGGTTTTAGATGTTAAATTGTTTGTTTAATATAATGCGTATTGAAATTTAGAATTTGTAAAAGTAAATAAATTGTCGAAACATATTTTAATAATGCTTTTACTGGATAATTTAGTAGTTCGTAACACATACAAAACTGTACAGTAAATAAAGATACAAACCTATAATATGTTTTCCGTTTTTAATTGCAGCGGACTCCGAATTTTTAGGTGCTACAGGTGTCTAAAGCTACTGTAATCAAGAAAATCATTACTGTTTTTCATAATTTATTTTTTGGATAAGTTCTTTTTAATGTGATGATTTGATTCGGTTTCTTTTACGTAATCGTTTTAAGTAATTGAGATAATTTTCCAAATTAAACATCACAAAAATTTTGTACTAGATTGTTCATGAGTAAACATAATTATAATTAGACAATAGAATTAGATTTTTTTATGTTGTTGTTTATATGTTAAAATCATGCTTTATTTTATAGTTTTAATGGCATATTTAGGTATTGATAACATTAATTTGTGAACAAAAGATAAATTTATGTTATCTTAAATCATTTGCTATATTAAAAAAAAACATTTTCATATCTTTAGCAAAAATTTATGGGAACAATGCTAGCGTTAGCATGGTTTTTACCGTAATTTAGAATAAAAAATTCATGAATACTATTCTTAACTTTATGAAAAGAAATTATAAAATTATTCTTGTTATCGTATGTATTTCGGTGACATTATTTGCCTTTAAAATGAATACCTCAAAAGCAAATGATCCTGAGAAGGACAAGCTGCTTTTGGAATTATTGACATTTGTAATCGAAAAAGCACATTATAATCCAACACCAATTGACGATGATTTTTCGAAAGGAGTATAT
>CBDUEE010000333.1:0-2398 GCA_965366105.1 uncultured Flavobacterium sp.
GCGTAAGTAAGCTTACAATTTTTTCGTTCCGAAGTCCTATTTGTCGTATAGAGTCAGTTTCAACCAATAAGGCTGCTTCTTTATTTTGATTTTTAGCTTGATTTTCCATCAAACCGTAGTTTTCGTACCCTAAATAAGCTGCCGCCACTAGAAGAACTAAGCTAAAAATCCAACCTATAATTGCCGGCCAATTTGTTCTTTTCTTTTTCTCTAATTTTATAGAACTTGGTGTTTGCGCCGCAATTATCGCATCCATCATTTCAGATGATAGTGCGGGAGAAACAGCAGCAGTAAGTTCAATTATTGCCGATTCTATTTTATTTATTTCTAAATTTAGTTCGGAATCTTCACGACATAATTTCGAAATTTCGATATTTTCTTGCTCAGAAAGATGTCCCAAAACATACATTTCTAATTTTCCCGAAGCTATATATTCTTTAGTTGTCATGTTCTAATTCTCGATAACGGCACGAAGATCATCGATACCTTGTTTGATTTGTATGAATAATTGATCCTCCGGAATCTCCAAAATTTCAGAAGTAGTGGGAATATCTTTTCCTTAAAATAACAATAAGTCCAATTGCTGAACAGATTTCGGACGTAAATTCTTTACAAATTCCTGAATTCCATACTCTTTTACAACCGAAAATTTAGAAAAATCACCTCCAATCGCATTGACAAAGTTGCGATTCTGAATAAATTCGGAATTTAAAGATGTCTGCTTCTCGCGAATAGTTTCACGACATAAACTTAACAACCAACTAAAGAAAGTCCCTTTGCGGTCACTATATTGAGCGATATTCGAGAAAATTTTCTCAAAAACTTCAAATAACGCCTCTTCTGCAATCTCCTGCTTGTCAATTGAGTGGCAGATTACGGCATACAAACTTTCGGCATAGGTGTCATATATATAATAGGAAGCCCTTTTATCGCGGCTAACAATCAGACTGAGTAGTTCGTCTAGGAGCATTATTTCTTTTTTTTGCAAATTTATCATTTCTTTTATTAGAAGTAGAAAATCATCATACATATTAAGGAGAAAGAGAAAAATGAAAATTTAAAACTACTTTAACGAAATGCAACGTACAACTTGATGAACTTTGATTACTTTAGCTTCAAATAAAATTACCATGTCTAAGTATATTTCTGTTTTTTCTCTAATGTTATTGTTTGCTACAATTGGAACAACTACATCATGTGCACAAAAATCAAATAAAGCAGCTACAACCGAAGTAACAAAAAACGTTATGAAAAATTCAATATACGACTATAAAGCAACAGACATTGATGGTAAAACTTTTGATCTTGCTTCTCTTAAAGGGAAAAAAGTGATTATTGTAAATACAGCTTCAAAATGTGGTTATACTGGTCAATACGAAGGTCTAGAGAAGTTGTATAAAGAATACGCAAAAGACGGATTGGTAATTTTAGGTTTTCCAACTAATGACTTTAATGGTCAAGAGCCTGGATCAAACAAAGAAATTGCGGCTTTTTGTACGCAAAACTACGGAGTTACTTTTCCTATGATGGAAAAAATTACTGTAAAAGGAGACGATATGAACCCAATATATCGATATCTCACTCAGAAATCTGAAAATGGACTTGAGGATTCAAAAGTCATGTGGAATTTTCAAAAATATCTGATCAACGAAAACGGACAACTTGAAAAAGTTCTTATGTCTAAAGTTGAGCCTAACGATCCAGAAATCATCAACTGGATTAAAGCATAAAGAAAACGTTCTTAACTTTCCAGCATTAATTCCATCAGTAGTAGATCGAGCCATTGGTTAAATTTATAACCAGCTTCGTGGCAAACTCCTATTTCTCTAAATCCAAATTTGCGATGAAATGCAATACTTGCTTCGTTTGAAGCATCAATTGCAGCAATCATAGTGCGCATATTTTGGCTTTTGGCCTGATTGATTAATTCTGATAAAAGCATAGATCCAATTCCTTTACCATTATTATCAACATTGACGTAAACAGAATGTTCTACCGTAAATCTGCTTCCATACTTTTGCCGAAAGGCGCCATAAGTACCATAGCCGATAACGTTTTCATTTTGCACCGCAACAACCACAGGAAAATTTTTCTCCTGTTTTTCCAAAAACCAATTTGTGAGTTCGACCATTGTTCTGGCTTCATCATCATAAATAGCGGTCGTTTTTAGAATTGCGTAGTTGGTTATTTCCAATACGGCGTCAAGGTCAGATAATTTGCAGGCTCTAATTAATACACTCATAAGACATACTATTGATTTTGCTTAGGCGCAACGCCATACAAAAGTTCTTTGTAAAATTAAATCTTTTCAAAGTTCTAAGACTCAAATTCATTAGTCATTTTTCTATTTTCTTTCTAAAATTAAATTCAATCAACAATAATTATTATTAACCATTAA
>CBDUEE010000334.1:0-2393 GCA_965366105.1 uncultured Flavobacterium sp.
AGGTGCAAAGGTACTATTTATTGAATGTTATATTTTAAATAATGATTCTTATTTTTTTAAATTTTTGAGCAAAAAAAAACACTGTATCAAGTACAATGTTTTTTAATAATTTCAAATAATTAAATTATTTTATTCTGATTAAGTCTACTTTTTCAGGAGCATGAAGCACCATAGGAAATTTTTCAATTTTAACAGAACTACTATCTAAACCAAAAGCTTTTTCCTCGGACAAACTTAATTTTTTAAGTAGGAAATAGGAATTCATTATTATTTTTTCGTGCCATCTTAGGCGACTGTCATTAGAAAGGAATTTTTCTGAAAGTACAAATTTAAAGTCACCAATAATATTATTTTTATTCAATGATTCATATCTACTGGTAATATCTACTTCGCCTTTTTTAACCATATCTTTAATGACCTCTCTAAACATTAAGTTTATTTTGGTAGGTTCTCTAAAACCAAGATTAAAGTCGACACGGTACAAATCATCTTTGGCAATTTCAGTAACTTTATATTCCGCTTTGTACGGTTCTGATAATATATTTACGTGAACAAACCAATATATATCTGCTCTTTTAGGTCTTTTTTGCAAAATAGAGTACATTACTTTTTCCTCTATTTCATCAGTTCTGCCTGCATTAGTCATATAGACTAAATGTGTTGCATATTTTGGAATTGATAAATCAGCACTCAATTCAGCGAGTACTTTTTTATAATCTTCTACTTTAACAAGTTTAGTATAGCTTTTATTAATTTGCTTAGCGAGATACCAGGTTGTCATTATGGTAATTAATATCGTTGCAATGATAAGGGTTACGTAACCGCCATCAGCAAATTTAGTGATATTAGCTGCAAGAAAACTAAATTCAATTAATAAATAGATTGTAATCAAAGGTATGATTAAATACAATTTCACTCTTTTCATTATTAAATAATAGTTGAGTAAAATAGTTGTCATGATCATACACAAAATGATTGCTAGACCATACGCATGCTCCATGTTATTGGATTCTTCAAAGTGTAATACGATTCCAACACATCCAATAAATAATAACCAGTTAATCGATGGGATGTATAATTGACCCTTTAATTCAGTAGGATATTTAATTTTTACTTTTGGCCAAAAGTTTAGTCTCATTGCTTCGTTTATCAGTGTAAAAGAGCCACTAATTAAAGCTTGTGAAGCTATTACAGCTGCTAAAGTTGCAACTACGATTCCTATGGGCTGAAACCAATCTGGCATAATTAGATAGAATGGATTTCCGTTTTTCCCACCTAAATTTTGCAAAGTTCTTCCTTCGTGATGAATTAAATAAGCGGCTTGTCCAAAATAGTTAAGTACTAGTGCCGTTTTTACAAAAATCCAACTTATTCTAATATTCTTACGACCGCAGTGTCCCATGTCTGAATACAGTGCTTCTGCACCTGTAGTACAAAGAAAAACAAATCCTAAAACAAAAAATCCATCTGGATGTGCAGATAATAGGTTGTAAGCATAATAGGGATTAATAGCTTTGAAAACTTCTGGATGTTGAGTAATTTGGACTATTCCTAGTACGGCTAGCATTGCAAACCAAACCATCATCATGGGTGCAAAGAATTTACCAACTAATTTAGATCCAAATTGCTGAATAGCAAACAGGACAAATAAGATACCTATAACAATTGGGATTGTATTTATTTCTGGATAGAAAGTTCTAATTCCTTCAATAGCAGAGGATACTGAGATGGGTGGTGTGATAATTCCATCGGCAAGCAGTGCACTTCCCCCAACAATTGCGGGGACAATCAGCCATTTAATTTTTGTTTTTTTGACCAATGCATATAAAGCAAAAATCCCACCTTCACCATGATTATCAGCACTTAATGTGATCAGCACATATTTTATGGTGGTTTGTAAAGTAAGTGTCCAGAACACAGCCGATACACCTCCTAAAACAACATCAGCATTTATAATATGTTCGCCTAATATGGCTTTCATTACGTACAATGGTGAAGTTCCTATATCACCATAAATTATTCCTAAAGAAATCAATAATCCACCTAAAGTTAATTTACTATGTAGGTCTTTGTGCGATGCGCTCATGTAAGAATTTTAAAAAACTTGTCAAAAATACACTTTTAAAATATATTGGAGGTTTTTATATAACAAAAAAAACACGGTATTTATAACCGTGTTTTATCTTTTGTTATATTTTAATTTTAGATTCTTCTGTTCTCATTTCTTGAGGATGAATTTTCTCTTGAGGATTCACTTCTTTGCGGAGCTGATTCTCTTGATGAACTTCCTCTATTTTGTGATTCGGCTCTTTGTGGAAAAGATTCCATAGAAGGACTGGTTCTGCTTTGAGAATAATCTCTTGATGATTCGCTTCTTTGTGGAGTAGATTCCC
>CBDUEE010000335.1:0-2374 GCA_965366105.1 uncultured Flavobacterium sp.
AAATAAAATTGTTTATAATTTAATTAAGGATAAATTTGTCCTTTATTTAAAATAGTGCTAGCTTTGTAGAAATATTTCAAAATAAAAATTACAATTATGGAAACTTTAGAAAAAATAACAATCGGAGAATATGTAGCAAAAGATTTTAGAACAGCTGCTGTTTTTTCAAAATACGGTATTGATTTTTGTTGTAAAGGAAACAGAACTATAGAAGAAGCTTGCGACAAGAAAAACATTGATACTACTGTATTACAAGAAGAAATAGAAACTGTTTTAACAACTAAAAATGACAGTGGGATTGATTTTAAATCTTGGCCACTAGATTTATTAGCAGATTATATTGAGAAAACACATCACCGTTATGTAGAAGAGAAAACACAAATTTTACTTCCATTTTTAGACAAACTTTGTAAAGTACACGGAGCTGCTCATCCTGAATTGTTCGAAATAAATGAACTTTTTATAGGTTGTGCTGGCGAATTGGCTCAACACATGAAAAAAGAGGAACTAATGTTGTTTCCATTTATCAAAAAAATGGCGAAAGCAAGTCTTACTGATGAAGTAATTGCAGCACCTCATTTTGGAACGGTCAAAAATCCAATTGCAATGATGATGGCAGAGCACGAAGCAGAAGGAGATCGTTTTGTAAAAATTGCTGAACTAACTAATAATTATACACCACCAGCTGATGGATGTAGTACTTACAAAGTAACTTTTGCAATGCTATCTGATTTTGAACAGGATTTACACAAACACATTCACTTAGAAAATAATATTTTATTCCCAGCTGCTGCACTTTTAGAACAAAAATTTGCAACTCAAGAATAAATAATAAGTTATCAAGAAACAAATTCAAAGACTAAATTAATCCTCCTCGAATAAGCTAAGTTGGCGAATCTTTATAATACTTCTATACCACATAGACACATAGTTAAACAATAATAAATAAGGCATACCTAGGAATCTTTTTTTTATAAAATTTGAGTTTTCTAATTTTAATAAATTGCCTTTTATTTATTCTCTCAATCCTATGATTCTATGTGGTTTTTTTTATAAAATTAAAATCTTTGCGACTTATGGAATTCGTGACAAAAAAATAATACTAACCCAAAATCAACCCAATGCTATGGAAAAATACGTTATCAAAAGAAACGGCGAATACAAACCTTTTGAACTTTTTAAAATTAAAGATGCTATTGAAAAAAGTTTCCAAAGTGTTTCCATAGCAATTGACCATACCATTTTTGAAGACGTGGTTTTAGGATTAGCATCCAAAGAAACTTGGGCTGTAGAGGAAGTTCAGGATTTAATCGAAAAAAAACTTTTTGAAAAAAACTTTTTTGAAGTCATGCGTTCCTTCATGTTGTTTAGACACACTCGAAAGTTACAACGCGAGCATGTACATGGTTTAAATGAAGACACGACGTACGTAGATAGCACACAAACTATTGAGGAATACATAGAGCAAACCGATTGGCGTATCAATGCGAATGCAAATACATCTTATTCAAATGCAGGTTTAGTAAACAATGTTGCAGGAAAAATTATTGCTAATTATTGGTTAGATAAAGTATATACCAAAGAAGAAGGCTACGCACACCGCAATGGCGATATTCACATTCATGATTTGGATTGTTTGACAGGATATTGTGCGGGATGGAGTTTACGTGTATTACTAAACGAAGGTTTCAACGGTGTTCGTGGTAGAGTAGAAAGTAAAGCACCGTCTCATTTTAGAGAAGCATTAGGACAAATGGCCAATTTTCTTGGAATTTTACAAAGTGAATGGGCGGGAGCGCAAGCTTTTAGTTCATTTGATACGTATTTAGCTCCTTATGTGTTCAAGGATAATTTAGACTTTAACGAAGTTTTAAAAGCCGTTCGAAGTTTTGTTTACAACCTTAATGTTCCAGCACGTTGGGGACAATCACCTTTTACAAATATTACTTTGGACTGGGTAGTTCCAGACGATTTGAAAACCCAAATTCCGACAAAACATGATTTACATTTTTTCGAAAAAAATACAGATGAAAACATTTTGGCTAGAGCCAAAGAACGAGGCGTTACAAAACTAACCGATTTGCGTTACGAGCATTTTCAGAAAGAAATGAACCTTATCAATAAAGCGTATTATACCGTAATGACAGAGGGTGATGCCAACGGACAACCTTTTACGTTTCCAATTCCAACCGTAAATATTACCGAAGAATTTGATTGGGACGGTGAAAATACCGATTTACTATTTGAAAATACAGCTAAAATTGGTTCTTCTTATTTCCAAAATTTTATTGGAAGCCAATACAACATAGACGAAAATGGCAATAAAGTTGAAAATCCAAATGCCTATAAACCCAATGCGGTACGCAGTATGTGT
>CBDUEE010000336.1:0-2368 GCA_965366105.1 uncultured Flavobacterium sp.
TTGTGGTAAAGTCAACAAAAACAAGGACATAGGTAATAAAAGAAAGAAGATTACTTTCCAATACAAAAATTAGCAAAAATATTACCCAACAACTCATCATTAGAAACCTGACCAGTAATGGTTCCAAATTGATACAACGCTTCCTTAATATCGAGTGCCATTAAGTCGCTAGAAATATTATTTTCTAAACCATATTTTACTTTCTGAATTTCGTCTAATGCTTTTAGCAAGGAATCGTAATGTCTTGTATTGGTTACGATTGTTTCATTATTGCGCAAAGCACCGGTATTTACAAACGATAACAATTGATTCTTTAATTCTTCGACACCCATATTTTGTTTAGCAGAAATCATTTCAACAATAACGTCTAGTGGTTGTAGTTTATTTTTGATTTCGGTAATTTGTTCATCTGATAATAATTCGATTTTATTTATAACCACAACTAATGGTTTTAATGGAAACTGGTTTTTAATTTTTTCAATTTCTATTATGTATTCTGAACTTTGAACCTTGAATTTTAAGCTTTCAAATAAGTATAAAACCACTTGTGCTTGTTCGATTTTTTCAAAAGTTTTACGGATTCCAATACTTTCAACAACATCTTGAGTTTCGCGAATTCCAGCAGTATCTATAAATCTAAATCCGATGCCACCAATGACCAATTCATCTTCGATAGTGTCACGTGTTGTTCCAGCAATTTCTGAAACGATTGCTCGCTCTTCATTTAGTAAAGCATTCAAAAGAGTAGATTTTCCCACGTTCGGTTCGCCAACAATCGCAACTGGAATACCGTTTTTGATTACGTTTCCTACAGCGAAGGAATCAATCAGTCTTTTTAAAACAAATTCAATTCGGTTTAATAATTCATGAAATTGTGCTCTATCGGCAAATTCCACATCTTCTTCGGCAAAGTCCAATTCAAGTTCAATAAGCGAAGCAAAATTCAATAATTCCTCTCTTAATTTGGCTATTTCGTTAGAGAAACCACCTCGCATTTGTTGCATAGCGATTTGGTGCGATGCTTCATTGTCGGATGAAATTAAATCAGCTACAGCTTCAGCTTGAGATAAATCGAGTTTACCGTTTAGGAAAGCTCTTAATGTAAATTCGCCTGGATCCGCCATACGACAGCCTTTTCTTAACAATAACTGAATAATTTGTTGCTGAATGTAGGTAGAACCATGACAAGAAATCTCAATTGTATTTTCACCCGTATAGGAATTAGGACCTTTAAATAGCGATATTAAAACTTCGTCTAAAGTTTTATTACCGTCCATAATATGACCTAAATGTAAAGTATGTGTTTTTTGAGTGGTTAGTTCTTTATTTTTTATGGATTTAAAAACAGAATTTCCAATAGTAATGGCATCTTGTCCGGAAATTCGAATTACGGCTATAGCTCCTGCTCCAGATGGAGTTGCAAGTGCTACTATGGAATCATTAGGTATCATAAATCTTTTAAATTTTATACAAAAGTAACTAAAATTGCTAAGGCTACAAGATGGCACTGTTAATCCTTTGATATTATTTGTTTGTTAAAAGAAGGGTAAACCTGATAATTATCATTCTAATTTGATTATAGTTTCGTATATTTATATAAATAATTGATTTTCAATAAATTAACAATATGTCAAAGAAAATACTTTTCCCCACAGATTTTTCAAATGCCGCCAATAATGCATTTATTTATGCGTTAAATTTAGCAAACGCTATTCAAGCAGAGATAGTTACCGTACATGTTTATCAAGTGCCACAAGCTAATTTTGTAAATGCTTATGAGTATTTGCATGAAATCTATGCTGTCACGGAGCTTAGTAATTTTGAAAATTATAAAGATGAGGTTCCTGCTTTAAGAAGTATCGCTGCGGCAAATAATTTGGGTCATATCAAAATTACACATGCTTTAATTTCTGGTAATTTGGTACAAGAAATTAAAAAAATTACCGAAAACGACAATTTCGATTTTGTGGTTATGGGAACTAAAGGAATAACTAGTTTAAAAGAAACTTTTTTTGGTACAATTGCCACCAAAGTAATGAATGAAGTAAATGCATTAGTGATGGTAATACCAGAAAATTGTCATTACCAGCCAATAAAAAAGATGCTTTTCCTTACGCAATATAAAACAGAGGACACTACATCTTTTAAAACCGTTTTGTCTTTGTCCAAAATATTTCAGGCTACTCTTGATTGTTTGCGAATAGTTTCCCCAGAAAATCCAATTAAAAATGATTGTCAGGAAGACTGGAAAGCATTAATAAATGATAAAAACGTTACTTTTCACTCAAAAGAAGGGGATGATACCGAAGGAATAATTTTAAACTTTATTGATTCAAATGAAATTAATTTAATTGCTATGCATGTATAT